>NZ_JAUBQS010000024.1:0-99044 GCF_036701355.1 Microcoleus sp. Pol12B3 | reverse complement strand
CAGCAATCGTTTGGGGGTTTTGTGTTGCCGAATCTATCTTCCTTTCTCTCTGCTTAAATATCTGCGGAATGTGGGTTCCAAATAATGAGGTTTGGCTTGAGGGTTTGTTACCATCCCTAATGGGCCAGAATCCAAAATAATTATTCTGCTCATTGAAACAAGGGTCGATTAGACATTCGATCTTCATTTATCACTTGTTCTAGATATTCCGCAGTTTCTTTTTGCTCTTGTTCGTCATCATCTTCTCGCCATGAGCGCAATAATTCAATTGCACCTTGATTTCTTTGTATCCGTTCCTCCAACGACAGTTTAGTAATGTCTATTTGCTCAGATATCTGGGCCGGATCGGACAAGAGTGGCTTTACTGTCACCGTTTCCATAAATAAGCGCATCATCTGAAGTAAATTAGGCCAATATTCTCTGGGAGTCTGCTGAATTACGCGCAGAAATTCTGCGATGGGCTGGCTTAAGGGGCGATTGCTTTCTTTGTCTTCAACCATAGGAGTTTCGGGCGCGGATTTTACTGTCCCTTGGCTTTCGCTGCTTAAAACTTCTTCTGACATAATTAGTTTTTTCCTTTCTCTTATTTACTCATATTATAAACAAAGGGCGGGCAATGGCCCGCCCCACTTTTTACTTGCTCAACACACCATCGGGAATCCCCAAAATATCCTCAATTCGAGGCATATCTTCCAAAGCAATCACCCTGCCTTCATCCTCAAAACCAGCAATTTGATCGAAATTCAAATACCGATACAAATCACCAGCAAAAGGATCGATTCTCTTCGACACAATGTCATTGTATTCTTGGACTGTAGGAATGCGACCTAACAGCGAACAAACGGCTGCCAATTCCGCCGAACCGAGATAAACTTGTGCATCTTTGCCCATGCGGTTGTTAAAGTTACGAGTAGAAGTTGAAAACACAGTTGTCGCATCTTTAACCCGCGCTTGATTGCCCATACACAGACTGCAACCGGGCATTTCTGTACGCGCTCCAGCAGCTCCAAAAATGCTGTAATAACCTTCATCTTTGAGTTGCTGTTCGTCCATCCGAGTTGGCGGACAAATCCACAGGCGAGTTTTCACTTCCCCTGCACCTTCCAACACCTTCGCAGTGGCGCGGTAGTGACCGATATTTGTCATGCAAGAACCGACAAATACCTCGTCAACGCGATCGCCCGCAACCTCACTCAACAACTTAACATTATCCGGGTCATTCGGAGCAGCCACAATCGGTTCTGTAATGTCGTTCAAATCTATTTCGATGATTTCAACGTATTCCGCATCAGCATCAGCCTCCAGCAGTACCGGATTTGCTAGCCATTCCTCCATCTTCGCTACGCGGCGCATCATCGTCCGCGCATCTTGATAGCCCCGCGCCACCATGTTTTTCAGCAGCACGACATTAGAACGAATGTACTCGGAAACAGTCTCTACGCTCAATTTAATCGTGCATCCAGCGCAAGAACGCTCGGCAGAAGCATCGGTCAATTCAAAAGCCTGCTCGACCTTCAAATCTGGCAAACCTTCAATCTCCATAATCCGCCCAGAAAAGATGTTTTTCTTGTTCTGTTTCTCGACGGTTAGCAAACCTTTTTGAATTGCTACATAGGGAATGGCATTCACAACATCCCGCAGGGTTACTCCGGGCTGCAATTCACCTTTAAACCGCACTAAAACCGATTCCGGCATATCCAAAGGCATGACGCCCAAGGCAGCAGCAAATGCCACCAATCCCGATCCAGCAGGAAAAGAAATTCCCAAAGGAAAACGAGTGTGAGAATCTCCGCCAGTTCCCACTGTATCCGGCAATAACATTCGATTCAGCCAGGAGTGAATAATGCCGTCTCCAGGCCGCAAAGCTATGCCGCCCCGCTGTGACATGAAATCGGGTAATTCATGGTGAGTTTTGACATCAACTGGTTTGGGATAAGCGGCCGTGTGGCAAAAACTTTGAATTACCAAATCGGCGCTAAATCCCAAACAAGCAAGTTCTTTTAATTCGTCCCGAGTCATAGGCCCGGTAGTATCTTGCGAGCCGACTGTTGTCATGACTGGTTCGCAAGATGTACCTGGACGAACGCCGGACAAACCGCAAGCTTTGCCTACCATCTTTTGTGCTAAAGTGAAGCCTTTGCCCGTATCTACTGGGATTGTTGGACGGGTAAAAATAGTGCTAGGTTCTAGTCCTAAAGCTGCGCGGGTTTTGTCGGTTAAAGTTCTTCCAATTAATAGCGGGATTCGACCACCGGCACGAACTTCGTCTAGAATTGTGTCGGGTTTGAGGGTGAAGGTGGAGATGATTTCTCCGGCTTCGTTGGTGATTTCGCCTTTGTAGGGGTGGATGGTAATTACCATTCCTGTTTCCATTTGGGAGACATCACATTCGATCGGCAATGCGCCGGAATCTTCAGCGGTATTGAAAAAAATCGGGGCGATCGCACTTCCTAAAATATAACCGCCACTGCGTTTGTTCGGCACAAACGGAATATCATTGCCAATGTGCCAGAGTACGGAATTAATCGCTGATTTCCGTGACGAACCGGTACCGACAACATCACCAACATAGGCTACGGGATGACCTTTTTGCTTCAAGTCGGCAAGGGTTTGCAAAGCTCCTGGCATCTTACTTTCGAGCATCGCCAAAGCGTGTAGGGGAATGTCCGGCCGCGTGGTAGCATGAGGTGCAGGCGATAAGTCGTCAGTATTGGTTTCTCCAGGAACTTTGAAGACTGTAACGGTAATCGCTTCTGGCAACACAGGACGGCCTGTAAACCACTCGGCATCCGCCCAAGAATCGACTACCTGCTTGGCGTAGGGATTGGTATCAGACAAAGCTATAACGTCGTGGAAAGCGTCGAATACTAACAACGTTTTGCTCAGTGCCCGGGCGGCGGTGGCGGGAATGGCGATTTCGGCAGTGGGGTTGAGCAAATCGATTAAAGATTGGACGTTGTAACCGCCCATCATTGTCCCCAGCAGGTAAACTGCCCATTTGGGAGCAATTAGGGGGCTGTGGATTTCGCCTTTAGCAATGCCAGTTAAAAAACCAGCTTTGACGTAGGCGGCGCTGTCTACTCCGGGCGGGACGCGATCGCGCAATAATTCTATTAACGTTTCTTCTTCTCCAGCCGGCGGATTTTTCAGCAGTTCACACAGTTCCGACGTTTGCTGGGCGTCTAGCGGCAGCGGTGGAATTCCCAAAGCGGCCCGTTCGGCAGCGTTACGGCGGTAAGATTCAAGCATTTCTCCTCTCTCCTCGGATAGTATTCGGTGGTTGTTTGTAGGTGACTTTACTTTTTAGATTAGGAGCTTCCGCTGCACATTGGTTAAAGTACCTCGCTCTTATCAAAACTTAACGCAACTTTAAAAACAGTAGATTGTCATACCAAAGACAGATGTGGTCTTTAACGAGAGAGCTGCATATCAAACTTCAGCCGAGCAGTTTAGGGGCGTTCAGTTGCATAGTTCTGGTTAAGATTAATGTGTTGTGGGCTACTGTAGATCGTCCTCTGCATCTGAAATCGTCATTTACCAATAATCTGGACTGTTTTTAGTTCGTAGTTTGAAACCCTTGATTGTCCGTTGATAGCTCGATTGGCGAATCCCCTTGAAACTTTTATTCTACGAATGCTAATTAAAAACCGTCCGCAGTATTGATTGACCACAAGTTTAAAAAAGTTGTCCTGCTAATGGATCGATTAAACAATGGAAAGTTTTATCCCTGAAAAGTCTGAAGACTGTCACGGCTGGGCGTCCAAGCCAGACTTGTACAAAGAGCTGCAAGGAACCAAAGAATTACTGCTGACGATCGCCAACTCGATGCCACTGCCCCTGATCGTCAGCAGTCTGGCGGACGGCACAATTCTTTATAGCAATGATTTATGCCGTCAGGCTTTCGGGTTCACAGGATTCAAGTCGATCGACCGCCAAAAAGCCGAAATGCTCTACCACAAACCTGCAGATCGCCAGGAATTGCTGTTGAGGCTCGCCCGCAACGGACACGTCCGCGAGACAGAAGTCCGGCTTAAAAAAGCTGACGGCACGCTGTTTTGGGCAAGTGTATCGATGCGGTATCTGACATTGGTGTCGGGGAAAGCTGTTCTGTCGGTGTTCACCGACATTACCGATCGGAAACGAGTCGCCGCCAAGGAGCAGGAATTGCTCACCTCAATCCACTCGCGAGCCCGCCAGCAAGCGGCCGTCGCTTACTTGGGGCAGCAGGCCCTGGCAGAAACAGATTTGTCCGCACTGATGGACAAAGCTGCGGTTTTAATTGCTCAAACCCTGGACGTTGATTATTGCCAGTTGTTAGAACTGTTGCCCTCTGGTCATGCTTTTCTTCTGCGAGCGGGGGTTGGCTGGCAGCCGGGCCTCGTCGGCAGCGCTACTGTTGCCGCTTCTGCTCGATCGCAAGCAGGTTACACATTGCTAGTGGGCGAACCGACAATCGTCGAAGATTTGCGGGTGGAAACGCGCTTTAGCGAGTTGCCACTGCTGCACAATCACCGGGCTGTCAGCGGCGTTACTGTGATCGTTCCCGGCAATCGAGGACTGGGGAGGAACTGGGGACAAGCAGAACCAGCGAACAGTTCCTCCTCGCCGGCCTGGGGCATTTTGGGGGTTCATACCAGCCAAGGGCGGGTTTTCAGTCAAGATGACGTTTATTTTGTAGAAGCAATCGCTAACGTATTAGCTGCGGCGATCGAGCGCATTACATCGCAAGAGCGCTTACAAATGATGGAACGGGCGATCGAAAGTTGCAGCAACGGCATTGCAATTACCGACGCAACCGTAGCAGATAATCCAATTATTTATGTCAATCCCAGTTTTGAGCGGATTACTGGTTATCGCAGAGACGAGTTAATCGGGAAGAATTGCCGATTTTTGCAGGGGACAGACACTGACAGCCCCGCTGCCAAAGAATTGCGAATTGCGATTGAAGAAGGTAGAGAATCTCAAGTTATATTACGCAACTTTCGGAAAGACGGCACGCCTTTTTGGCACGAACTGTCGATCGCTCCGGTTTACAACTCGCGGCGACACTTAACCCACTTTATTGGAGTGCAAACAGACATTACCGACCGCCAGCGATCGGAAGAAGAATTATTTTTAAATTCTCAAGCTTTAGCAGCTTTTAGCGCTAATCTCAAACACTTGCACCGGATTACAACTTATCATTATCAAAACTTTGAAGAACTGGTTGACGATTATCTAACAGCAGGCTGTTTGATGTTTGGACTTTCAAGGGGCATCATGGCTGAAGTTGACAACGAGACTTTTATTGTTCGAGCAGCTAAAACAGAGTTAGAATACTTTGTGCGAGGTTTAGAATTGAACCTCAGCGATACTTACTGCGCGGCAGTCATTAAACTTAACAAAACAGTTGCGTATTCTCATATAGGAGCAGATATTGAGATGCGCGAACATCCTGCTTATCAGAACTGCCACGCGGAATCTTACATTGGAACGCCGATATTTGTTAACAATAAAACTTACGGCACTTTAAGTTTTAGTTCGCCAGAAATCAAGAAAAGAAAGTTCAAGTACGAGGAAATAGAAATTATAGAATTGATGGCTCAAAGTATTGGAAAAATTCTGGCGGTTCACCAAATGGAACTCGAACGCCAGCAAGCTGAAAAAGAGCGATGCGAGTTAATAGTATCTCTCAAAGAAAGTGAAGAACGCTATCGCCGTTTAGTAGAACTATCTCCCGAAGCGATCGCCGTTCACAGTCAAGGGAAAATCGCCTACATCAATGCTGCCGGCGCGAAACTCCTCGGTGCGAGCTCTCCCGAAGCGCTCATGGGCTTTCCAATATTGCATTTCGTGCATCCAAACTATGTAGAAATAGCCACAGAGCGCATTCGGCTAGTCGAGACAGAAAATCAGCCACTCGAGCTTGCCGAACAAAAACTGATGCGGCTCGACGGACAAATAATAGACGTTGAAATGGCCGGCATCCCCGCTACTTATCAAGGCTCGACGGCCGGCCAGATTATTATCCGAGATGTCACCGAGCGCAAGCGAGTAGAACGGCAACTGCTGCACGGCGCTTTTCACGATGCGCTGACGGGTTTGCCCAACCGGGTTTTGTTCATCGACAGGCTAGGACAAGCCATCCGCCGCTCCAATCAGTCCCCCGATTACAAATTTGGTTTACTTTTCCTAGATTTAGACCGCTTCAAAGTAGTTAATGATTCTTTAGGACACGTTTTAGGCGACAAATTGCTAATCGCCCTTGCGGAGCGACTGCAAACCTGCGTCCGGGTTTCTGATACCGTCGCCCGGCTGGGAGGAGACGAATTCACCATCCTGCTAGACCACATTCAGAGCCTCAGCGACGCCACCCTCGCAGCTAAAAAGATACAAAAAGAACTGACAAAGCCGTTTCATCTCGAAGGGCACGAGGTATTTACAACCGCTAGCATTGGCATTGTTTTCAGTCGAGGTGAAGCCACCGCCAGTGGCGCATCAAATTCGTACACTCACCCGGAAGAATTCCTACGCGATGCTGACATCGCTATGTACCGCGCTAAAGCTTTGGGTAAGGCCCGCCACGAAGTGTTTAATTTGGCGATGCACGACCAAACTATGTCGCTGTTGCAGTTAGAAACTGACCTGCGGTTGGCTATTTTGGGCAAGGAGGAATTAGGAGAGAGCAAGAATCAATGTTCGCACTTTATTGTGCACTACCAACCAATTGTTTCGATCGCCAGCGGTGCGCTCGAAGGTTTTGAGGCCTTGGTGCGCTGGCACCACCCAGTTCGGGGTTTAGTTCCACCGTCTACTTTTATCCCTGTAGCTGAAGAAACAGGTTTGATCGTGCCTCTGGGAGTCTGGGTGTTGCGGGAAGCTTGTCAGCAATTGCGGATTTGGCAAGAAATGTTAACCGATGAACAGGGAAGAAGTCCAATGGAAGTCGGAACAAGACCCTTCCACTCCCTTCGGCTTGACTCAGGGCAACTCGCTCAGGCTAACCAGAAGGAAGAAGGCGCTTCGACTTCGCTCCGGGTAACAACAGGGAAGAAGGGAACGGGCAATGTAGGGGATTTAACTGATGTAACAGATACAGGGAATGAGGAACACGAAACTTTTAGTGAGCGTAGTGCCAGTATTGGTCACAGGGAAGAAAGAATCGGTAAAAAATTACCAATTCCCAGTTACCAATTCCCGATTACCGATTTCCACTCATCTATTACCAATTCTCAATTCCCAATTACCAATACTTCGGCTACGTTCAGTACCACTTCCCAGGTACCAATTCCGAATTTTAAATTACCCATTATCGATCCTTCGCAATTAACAATGAGCGTCAATCTCTCTCCTAAACAGTTAGGTATGCCGAATTTAATTGACGAAATCGATGAGATTTTAGCAGAAACTGGCTGCGATCCGAGCTGTTTAAAATTGGAGATTACTGAAAGCGCGATCGTGGAAAATGTGAAGAAAGCCAATATTGTGCTAGCCCAATTAAAAGGTAGAAATATTCGATTGTCGATCGACGATTTCGGTACTGGCTATTCGTCTTTGAGTTACTTGCACCGTTTTCCGCTGGATACACTGAAGATCGATCGATCTTTTGTAAGCCGCTTGGGGGCTGTCGAAAATGGTGAGGACGGGGGTCAGCCTTTGCAGATTGTGCGGGCGATCGTAACTTTGGCTCACAATTTGGGATTGAATGCGATCGCCGAAGGTGTAGAGACAGGCGAACAGTTAGCACAGCTTCGAGAACTCGACTGCGAATTAGCTCAGGGATATTGGTTTTCTAAACCTTTGGACAGTTCTACCGTGACAGAAATCCTGATAAATCTCGGTAATCAAGCAATTATGGACTGAGTGAGGTACAGATTGGTAAATCGTGCGTCACCCCGTGAAGACATTTTTTCTACAAACTCACAATCTCGAAACTGATGCACCAAGGAATAAATTGTGCATCAAAATTAGATTTTTGGTGACAATCAAATCTGTTAGCATCGGAATTATTAATCTGCGTGAATCCGGGTTAATCTCTTGTAATCTGCGGCTATCAATTATCTTTTAAAAACCGCAGATAAGGGCAGATAAACACATATTAACGCAGATGAATTAGATTAATTCCGGTTGCACAGTCGGTGATTGTTGACTATTGACTGGATTTTATGAAGACAATACTACCGGATTTGAGATGGTTTAAAAGTACCAAACTGACGCACAGTAACGCTTTTGCAATTGCCAATTGCCAATTACAACTTACCAATTCCCCATTAACAATTAGCTTTGAGGGGAATCTCGATCGTCAATTCTGTACCCTGTCCCGGAGAAGAAGTGCATTTGAGCGACCCGTTGTGTCTGTCTGTAACAATTTGATAGCTAATCGACAAGCCCATCCCAGTTCCTTTACCCACAGGTTTAGTGGTAAAAAACGGGTCAAAAAGCCGAGTGCCGACTGTCTCCGGTATGCCCGGCCCGTTGTCAGAAATCCGAATGATTACCTTGCCCGCTGGCGATATTTCAGTGCGGATGCGGATGTGGCTGGGCTGTTGCCGCATTTCCTCAGCAGAACGGCGCTGATCCCGTTCTTCCAAAGCATCCAAAGCATTGCTCAAGATGTTCATAAATACTTGATTTAACTGTCCGGCATAACATTCTACTAAGGGAAGTTGAGCGTATTCTTTAATCACCTGAATTTCTGGATGATTGTGTTTAGCTTTGAGCCGGTGCTGCAAAATCATCAGGGTGCTATCTATGCCGTCGTGGATGTTGACTGCTTTCTTTTCTGCTTCGTCCATGCGGGAAAATGTGCGGAGAGAAGCAACAATTTGCTGAATTCTGTCTGCACCGACTTTCATTGAAGACAGCAACTTTGGCAAGTCTTCCATCAAAAAGTCGAGTTCAATCTTGTCTACTTCCTGTTGAATTTCCGGGACGGGATCGGGATAGTGGTTTTGGTAAAGTTCGATTAGGTGCAGCAAGTCTTGGGTATAGTCGTTGGCGTGGCTGAGATTGCCGTAAATAAAGTTAACTGGGTTGTTGATTTCGTGGGCGACTCCTGCGACAAGTTGACCGAGACTTGACATTTTTTCATTTTGAATTAACTGCGATTGAGTGCTGGTTAATTTCTGCAATGTTTGCTCTAATTCGCGAGCTTTATTGCGAGTTTGGGCGTAAAGATCGGCTTGGTTGAGAGCGATCGCCAATTGAACTGTAACCGCTTGCAATAATTCTATTTCGCCCTCACTCCAGGGTCGCACAGCAGCAGAGTGGGCGCAGGTAATAACGCTCACTACCCCCGAAAGTGCCTGCATCGGAATTGCCAACACAGATCGGTAGCCCAGAGAGTTAAGAGACCTTATCCAAACTGGGTCTGCGAGCGCTCCGACATCATCGATTTGCAGCGTTTCTAGACGCAACATCTGTTCTCCTATAGTGCCGAAGTCAGAAGCTTTATAGCAACCTATTAAATCGGGAAGTTCTATTCTGCGAGATTCTTGAATGATTTCCCAAAAAGCCTCTTCTTGTTCGCTGCGGTACCAGGAAAAATAGCACCGATCGATCTGCATGAAAGCCCGAATTTCTTGGACGGCGACAGCAATAATGCTGTCGAAATCGAGGGAATTGCGGATTTGAGTCGTGAGGTTGTTGAGCAATTTTTCTCGCTCTGCCTGCTGTCTGAGTCGGGCTTCCGATCGCCTCAAGGCAATTTCTCCCCGCTTGCGATCGGTAATGTCTTCGGTGACAGCTAATAGATATTGCGGTTTGCCATCAGCATCGAGTATTGCTGTTTTCTTGGTATGAAATATCAGCGTTTCTCCCTGCCTCGTTTCAATCTCTTCTTCGGCGATTTCTACAATTTGTCCGTTGTTTAGCACTTCCCGGTCTTTGGCGGTGAAAAAATCAGCTTGTTCTGTTGGGAAAAAGTCGTAATCATTTTTGCCTATCACTTCTGCTGCACTCAAACCGAGTAACTTTTCAGCTACTGGGTTCCACAGTACAAATCGCAGTTCTTGAGCATCCTTGGCAACCACTCCTACGGGTATGGTTTTGAGCACTGATTCCATAAACTGTTGGGCGTGTTGGAGTTCTGCTTCTGCCTGTTTGCGATCGCTAATATCTCGGACGTTGGCAATGATGTTGAGATTACCGTTGAGATGAATTCTGGATAGGGCAATTTCTGCATCAAAAGTTGAACCGTCGTTGGGACGCCTCGCTTTCCATTCCACGCGACCTGTTTCGCCGGCTAATACTCTTTCCCAAAGTTTTCCCATTTGTTCAATGGGATTGTCGCTACTTGAATAGTCGTTTTTAATTGATAATTTTGTTGCTTGTTCTGGAGTAACTCTGTACATTTCTAACATTCGATTATTGAAATCGAGAATATTTCCTTCTAAATCGTGAATCAAGATAGCATCGTAGACATTGTTAAATATGGTTCTCAAGTTTTGCTCGGAAACTTGCAGCGCTGCTTCTGCCTGTTTGCGATCGCCAATTTCTTGTTCTAATTGCGTGACTGCTAGGGAAAGTTCGGCCGTGCGATCGCTCACTCTGTCTTCTAACTCGACTGCTGCTTGCCGCAGTGCAGCTTCGGCGGCTTTGCGATCGGTAATGTCGATCGCCGTACCGAACAGTTTTACCACCTTGCCGTTCACATCGGTTTCGGCTTTGCCCAGGGCGTTCACGTGTCGCAAGATGCCGTCGGGACGGTACAGGCGAAAGTCAAAATCAAAAGGGATGCCTGTTGCGAGTCCCTGTTGCACTTGAGTTTGCCACAATTCCAAATCTTCTGGATGAATCAGAGCGACCTGTTCGGCTAAGTTGGGTGCAAAGGCTGCCGGTTCGAGCCCGAAGATGCGGAAAAGTTCTTCCGACCAAGTGAGGGTTTCGGTGGCTGCGTCGAGTTCCCAATTTCCGACGTGGGCAAGTCTCTGGGCTTCTTTTAGCTGCCGCTGGCTGTTGCGGATGGCGGTTTCGGCAACTTTGCGATCGGTGATGTCGAGCAGGACACCGCAAAATACTATGTCGCCGTTCTCGCTGCGCGTGGGCATTGAGTCGCCTTGCCACCAGCGAATCTCACCGTCGGGCTTGACTAACCGTCCTTCGTAGTGCCAGGGACAAAGATTTTCTACGGCTTCGTTGACGGAAGCGAGGTGGCTTTCCGAGTCTTCGGGGTGGATGCGAGAAATAAATGTACTTAAGTCTCGCGTCATTTCTGCTGCTGTGACGCCCGTGAGATCGAAGATGCGATCGCTCATGTAGTCCACTCTCCACACTCCCTGGCTGCTGCAAAATTGGAACAGAGCTCCGGGGATGGTCGCCGCGATCGTCCTGAACCTGGCTTCGCTGGCCGTGAGGGCGGCAAAAGTCTGGCGCAGTTCTGCCGTGCGTGCTTCTACTCTGCGCTCTAGTTCTGCGTTGGCGTGTTGTAAGGCTGCTTCTGCTCGCTTGCGATCGGTAATGTCGGTGGCTGTACCGGTCGTGCCGAGGAAGTTTCCGGTTTCGTCGTAGAGGGCAATGGCATTAAACATTAAATGTTTCATGCTGCCGTCTTTGGCGATTTGGGTGGTTTCGTACTGGAAAATTGATTCTCCGGTTACCAGGCGGGCGAAAACTTCTAAATCTTTCTGGCTTTGTTCTGGTGTCACAAAGTCGGAGAACGGCCGACCGATCATTTCTTCTGGTTCGTAACCGTAAATGTACTTAACTGCTGGGTTGACGAAGGTGTAGTGCCCGATCGCATCGACAGACCAAATCATGTCTTGAGATGTTTCTACCAGGCTGCGGTATTTGGTTTCGCTGGCTTTGACGGCTTCTTCTGTTTTTTTGCGTTCCGTCATGTCGCGGGAGACGCCGACAGTCATGACGATTTGGCCGTCTGCGCTGCGGATCGGTGTTTTGACGGTGCTGAACAGCCGCACTTCTCCGTCGTAGCGCGTCACCGGTTCTTCGGAAATTTGCAGAGTGTGTCCGGTGTCAAATACGAAGGCGTCATCTTTGACGTACTGGAGAGTATTGTCGGGATCGGCGAAAGGTGCGTCTACGATGTCTTGAAGTTCCTCTTGAGTCATGCCGTAATAATCGCGGAATGCTTGATTTGCCCAAACAATTTTGGATTTCGGGCCTTTGACTAATACCATATCGGCGATCGAATCGAGAATTTGGTGATATTTTTGCTCGCTGTCGCGGAGTTTCTGCTGCGCGGATTCGATTTCTGCTATTTGCCTCTGGGTTTGCAAGTGCAGTTCGGCTTGGTAGATGGCAACTGCTAAATGGTCGCCTACTTGTTTGGCAAATTCGATTTCGTCTTCTTGCCACTGGCGGGGTTGACCGCAGGAGTGAATGCACAGCAATCCCCACAAATGTTTCCCCTGCAGTAGGGGTACAACTAAGTTGGCTCGGATTTGAAACCGCTTGAGGATTTTGAGGTGACAAGGGCTCAACCGGGCTTTGTAGATGTCCGTGACTGCTTGAACGTATCCTTTGGTGTATTTAGCTGCAAATTGTTCGCCGAAACAGTAGTCGCGGATTCTTGCTCCCAAAGATGGGCTGTATTGGGGCAGTACGTCTTCGGACACTACTTCGCCCTCATTCCCTTCGGATTCGGGAAAAAAGCGGTAGACTGCGACTCGATCGGCATTTAGGAGTTGCCGAACTTCGGTGGCTGTGATTTTGAATATTGTTTCTAAGTCTAGGGATTCACGAATTTTGCTAATAACTCCCATCAGCGCTTGCAGCTTTTTGAACCAGGTTTGAGACTGCGTTTGTCTTTCTAGGTGAGCTAGTTTCTCGCGCAGGTTGGTTACTTCGTGATACAGGTATTCATGAAACATAATGCTTTTTCTTTAGTTATTTTGCGGTTTGGTATCGAGGTTGATGGCATCTCAATAGCGCTCTGCAAGTTGAGTCTGGTAACTCAAAAATGCAAAGGACATATTTTCCTCCTTCTGCTACCACTTAGCAGCTACTCAGGCTGCATTTCCGTATTTTTTCTAGATTGGGAAATCAATCGAGCATCTTAGGTTACGTACATTTACTTAAAAAAGGCACAAATTGCTACGTCATAAGTTGTCAATTATTGAGAATAATGGTAAGCAAACTTACACATAAACTCGGTTTTTTAACGTAATTAAGTCAGGGAAGCTCCGAAAGTGGAACGAAGAAACCCGGTTCTATTGCGCGATCGGCAGGAGCATCTCTGACTAATTTTGACATTTTTTGGCTCGCCTTCGGTTGCAATTGTCACCTTTTTATTATTACCGAAAACTCTAGCAAGTTTTTTTTTGTTTTGGCGAACGAATATCCTGTTGGGTTCGCCTCTATTAAAATTTGTCTAAACTTAGACCATCGCCTTTTCTCGATTTTTAAGTAATGCTTGATTTATCTATCCTAAATTATATTTTTTACAGCCTTTAGGTTAACCAGAAATTTGAGATATTTTTTCTTGCATTCTCATTTTTTTATGTAAGGAATAGAATTTTTTTTAAAATGATTAAAAATCACCGAATCAGAGGTTAGTTTTCGGTCAAACAGTTGAGGTAGTTGCAGGCTATGGTTAAATTGGCTCAACTCAAAGGCGATTTCCTACCGCAACGACCCCGAACGCGCGTTCGATAACTTCGCACGCGCGGAGACTGTTTGCCGGATTTTTGTGATTTTTGAGAACTGTAAAAATTTTCAATAATACAAATATTCACGGTATCACATTTTTGGGTAAAATAAAGGTATTTCAAGCTCGATCAATAGAAAGGGCGATCGCGACGATTAAAGTTTGGGCAAAGTAATGATAAATTTCGTATAAACTCACCTTTCACTTTCTACCTTTAAAATGCCACCGTGTAGTTCGGCAATCGGCTCGCGAGGGAGAGATCAGCCAAAACCGGCTGCTTCTGCTGTTGGTTTAGCAGTAAAGAAAAGATGGCAGATTTTTGCTTTAATTTCTACAGAAACTCTGATGGTATTGTCGCGCAGACAAAGTTCAAATGCTTTTGCCAGTTTTTGCGTTTTTACCAAATTTTTTAGAGTAAATTTTATGTTTATCGGTCGGTTCCTTGCTGCCATTTTTCGGCTTGTGAAATACATCCTCACAAGCATATCCATGATATTTACCAAAGCGCAGTTGAAATGCGAGAAGCGCAGTTTCGAGAGAGCGATCGCCCTTTGATACTCAATATAAATTATTATTATATTGCAGTGGCGAGCGGGCTGCTGCGATCGCCGAACTGCTACAAGCTTAAGAAGCAGTTTTCAATATTGCCTTGGCTTCCTCAATATTTTGGGCAACCACTTTGCCCGACTCGATAAAGGCTGCTCTTTCCCTATCGCTGAGTTCGAGTTCCACTACCTGTTCGACTCCCTGATACCCCAAGCGACAGGGAACTCCCAAACATATATCTTGCACGCCGTATTCGCCGTCCAAATAAACGGAGCAAGGCAACAGTCGTGACTGATTGAGTAAAATTGATTCTACCATCAAACAGGCAGAAGATGCGGGTGCAAAATAAGCACTACTAATCTTCATCAATCCGACAATTTCTGCGCCGCCGTGGCGAGTTCGCTGTACGATTCGATCGATCGCCTCAGCATCCATAAGTTGATTGATGGGAATACCGTTGACAGTAGAATAGCGTGGCAAAGGAACCATCAAATCGCCATGAGAACCGATGACAGTTGCATTAATTTCAGCATTTGAAACGCCCAATTCCATCGCAATAAAAGTTTGAAAGCGGGCGGAGTCGAGAACTCCCCCCATACCCATGACTCGGTGTTTGGGCAAATCCACAGCTTCCCACGCTAAATAAGTCATGATATCTAGGGGATTTGTGATTACGATTAAGATTGCTTCGGGAGAATTCTCGATCGCCTGTTTTGATGCTTCCGTGACAATTCGAGCATTAATTTTAATTAAATCTTCCCGATTAATACCGGGTTTGCGCGGAACTCCGGCGGCAATTACTATGATATTTGAGTTGGCTGTATCTGTATAATCATTTGTACCGACAATTTGGCGATCGTGGCGTTCCACTCCCCTGGCTTCCATCAAATCTAAAGCAACGCCCTGCGGCCAGCCCTCCACAATATCTAGCAATACTACATCTGCCAGATTTTTCTCAGCAATTCGCTGGGCTAAGGTACTGCCCACTTTGCCTGCACCAATAATTGATACGCGGTTTGATGGAGAATTCATTGGATTTTAGATTTTAGATTTTAGATTTTAGCAATCAGCTTAATTGGGGAAAGGTGCGCGGTGTGCACCCTTCGCTACATTAAGAGCAGTGATGTTTAGTTTTGGTGACTTACTTAAAATCTTCTAGTTGATCTACCCGCAGCCAAATATTGGGAGTGGGAACTTTGCCAAATTTGACGAAGGCATAGTCGCCGCGAATATCCATCACTTCACCCTTTGTTTCAAATATATACGAGGAAAAGCGCTGGTCGCTGGCTTTGGCTTCTAGACTGTTTTCCAATTTTTCGCGTACAGCGCGAACTATACTGCCTTTCTTGATTGCCATAACTTGCTTTGTTTAGTTTAAAAAACTATACAAATTTTAATCTAGATTTGGCTTGAAAGTCACTTTGCGATTGAAATCGCTACTAAACAAACGAAGTCCGCCTACGCGGACTAAGGAATAAAGGGGTGCGATTCGTGGGGTAAATCTAAAATCTAAAATCTAAAGCCTAAAATCCATTGACTGCTTCCTATGTTTGACAAATGGGGCAAAAATGAGTTGATCGCCCTGCTAATTTTATACGTTCGATGGTTGTGGAGCAAGTGCGACAGGGTTGACCGGCGCGATTGTACACCCAAGCGACGCCGCCGTAGTTGCCGTTGACACCTTGGACATTGAGAAAATTGCTAAAAGTAGTGCCGCCGGATTCGATCGCCTTCTGTAAAACTTGAATAATAGCTGTATGGATGCGCCCTATTTGCTCTGCGGTCAAATCCGCACACAGAGTTGTGGGCATCACTCCCGACAAAAACAAAGTTTCGTCTGCGTAAATATTGCCCAAACCAGCTATCAGCGACTGGTCTAGCAAAGCTGTTTTTATGGGTCGCGCCCGCCGGTGCAGCTTGCGGGTCAAATATTCTGTTGTAAACTCGTCGGAAAACGGTTCCGGGCCTAAGAGTTTCAGACCGATGACTGTGCTGGAAACCTCGGTTTGTGCGGGCACGTACCACATTTGCCCGAAGGTGCGCTGGTCTACAAAGCGCAATTCTTGGTTTCCTTCAAAAAACAGCCGTACTCGCGCGTGTTTTTGCAGGGGTTCGGATCGGTTCACCCACAGCAGTTGTCCGGTCATCCGGAGGTGAACGCCCAACCAGCCGGCTTTTGAAGGAAGGAGGAAGGAAGAAGGAAGAGGGAAAGACCTTGGAGTTCGATCCCTAAATTCTCCCCCTTTCCCTTTCTCTCTTTCTCCTTCGGGGAATTGAGATAGTTCTGCCAGTAGATATTTGCCGCGCCTGTACCAGCGGGCGATCGACTTTCCTTTGAGTTGTGTCAAAAAATCGGTCGCAGAGATTGAGCGGGCGATCGTGCTGTTTAGCAACACGTCCCCGTCCAAAATTTCTCTATCGAGGGTTGCTTGATTCAAACCCCGGCAAATAGTTTCAACTTCTGGCAGTTCTGGCACAATTAGCGCTGTTCTGTTCCTTGACCCTGAGGCGAACCTTCGACGCTGCCGGGCGTTTCGGCGCCGGGTTTGCTGTCGGTCGAAGTTTTCGGCTGCGAGGGGGCTCCTCCGCTGCCGGTTTTCCGAGTTTTCTCGTCGAGCGTGGTTTGTTTGCCGCCGGAAGCTACAGCAGTCGCTGTTTTCGCTTTTGCTTTGGGTGCTGCCACTTCCACTAATTCGCTTTCGGCGTAGTTGTTGGTGTTGACGCCTGCATAATTTACGGTGTTAAAGCGAACGATAACTGGGTATTTAATGCCGCTTTGGTCTACCGTAGCAACGGTGCCCACTTCTTGATACCAGTAGGATTCTTTGCGGAGAATCCGGACTGTTGAACCGCGTTGAACCATGAGCTTTTTTTCCTTTGCGATGAATAAACGGATCAAGCCATTTTTTTTACTCTAGTCGATCGCGCGGCGCATTTAAAGTCTGCAACGAATTTTTTACCTCCCGCGCCGTTTTTTGTCGGCTGTTTGTAAAGAAAAGTAAATACTTTGGTAGGGAGATCGCTGGGGTTGCAAAATAAATAAACCCACATTATCCGTCAAATAAAACCAGTCCGAGCGAGTTGAAAACAAACTTTACAAATAGTTTTGAATTGCTACAGTTAAATGTTCTGCGAAATTCTGATAAGTAATGACTGGACTTCACGCAACAGTAATACTCGCGATCAGTGCTGACGGTAAAATAGCAGATGCAGTACGATCTCCCGCGAGATTCGGTTCTGCCAACGACAAAGCCCACCTCGAACAGCAAGTAGCAGCAAGTGACGCCGTTTTGTTCGGCAACGGCACTTTACAGGCTTATGGGACGACGATGAGAGTGATTTCGCCGGAATTGGTCAAACAGAGGGAACTGCAAGGGAAGCCGCCACAACCGGTGCAAATTGTATGTTCGCGATCGTCCCAATTTGACCCCAACTTGCGATTTTTCCAGCAACCGGTACCTCGGTGGCTGCTGACGGGGCAAGACAGTAGGCACACGGCACTGCCCTTTCCCTACCCGATGACAAACAGTAAGTTCGATCGAATTATCTATACAAAAACCGCATGTGGAGAAATTGATTGGATTGATGCGTTTCAACAGCTAGAAACTCTTGGTATCAAGCGCTTGGCGATTCTGGGGGGGGGGAAACTGGTAGCGTCTGTGCTGGCTGCAGGCTTGGTAGACGAACTTTGGCTGACGGTGTGCCCGTTAATTTTGGGCGGGGCGGATGCACCGACACCTGTGGAGGGAGAGGGTTTTTTGGCGGATTTAGCCCCGAAATTGGAGCTTTTGGCGGTTAAACAGGTGGGACAAGAGGTATTTTTGCATTATAGATTCGGGGCGGGCTAGAAGCCCACCCCACAAGAGTTGTGTGGCACAGGCATCTTGCCTGTGGCGAGTAATTACACAAGCAGGGGAGATTGTATTAACTTAAATTAAGTTCGATCGCTCTACGCTCAAATCTCCCTATGCTGAAACAGCCAAAATCTGAATATTCTGTAGCCTGGATTAGCAAAATAGGCGAAATCCCGCAAGCGTCGTGGGATGCCTTGGCGATGCCACTAAAAACTCCATTTCTAGAATGGGATTGGCTTAACAATCTCGAAGTCTCGGGCAGTGCGACAGGTAAAACCGGTTGGCTGCCGCATCACTTGACTGTGTGGCGAGACAAACAGTTGATTGCTGGCGCGCCACTTTATGTCAAAAGCCACAGCTACGGCGAATTTGTGTTCGACAATCAGTGGGCCGATTTAGCTCAACGTTTGGGCATTAAATATTATCCGAAATTGATGGGAATGACGCCCTTTACTCCGGCTGAAGGCTATCGATTTTTGATTGCCGAGGGAGAAGATGAAGACGAGTTAACCGGAGTAATGGTAAGCGCGATCGACCATTTTTGCGATCGCCACAATATCTCGGGCTGCAATTTCCTCTACGTCGATCCAGAATGGCGCGAAAGAATGGAACGCCACGGTTTCAGCAGTTGGCTGCACCACAGCTATATTTGGCAAAATCAAGGCTATCAAAATTTTGACAATTATTTAGGCGCATTTAATGCCAACCAGCGCCGCAATATCAAACGCGAACGCAAAGCAGTCGATCAAGCTGGTTTGTTGATAAAAACGCTGACTGGCGATGAAATTCCCCAAGCCATGTTTGCTCAAATGTATGCTTTTTATGAGAATACTTGCGACAAATTTGGTTGGTGGGGAAGCAAGTATCTGACTAAGCGATTTTTTGAACAGTTGCACCACAATTATCGCGATCGAGTTTTATTTGTAGCCGCCTACGACAAGGAAGATGAGAGACAGCCGGTGGGTATGTCTTTTTGTTTGTATAAGGGCGATCGACTGTACGGCCGTTATTGGGGAAGTTTGCAGGAAATCGACTGCTTGCACTTCGATGCTTGTTACTATACGCCGATCGAATGGGCGATCGATCGGGGCATCCAAAGCTTCGATCCCGGTGCCGGCGGACGGCACAAAAAACGGCGCGGCTTTCCAGCTACGCCAAATTATAGTTTGCACCGATTTTATAACAACCGTCTGGCCCAAATTCTCAAGTCTTATATCGGTCAAATCAACGAAAGAGAACAGGAAGAAATTGATGCAATCAACGAGGATTTACCTTTTACTAAGTTACCTCCGTTGTTACTCGGCGATTGACGGCTGACTGGGAATTTGGAATGGGAAATTTGGAATTACTAACAGTCTATCGGTGTCAACCTAATACTAAAACCCTTTGTATATCTCGTTGGTATCGAAGTTTCGATTTCCCTCGCACCCCCCTTAATAAGGGAGACTTTTAATGATCTTCCCCCTTTATTAATGGGAGTTAGAGGGAACGTAAGAAGACTCTTTTCCCCGCCTGAATAAGGGGGGTTAGGGGGGATCGAAACTCAACTATAAACGATATTTATTATGGGTTTTAGTCTTAAGTTGAGACGAATGGTAACAGTCAACCGTCAACCAATTAACCTAATTCAAAAATACTCTCCCATCTTCCTGAATTTCCAGGGATTTTGTATCAGCGGCCACCTCAGTTGTCGCGCTGAAACTGACTTGCAACATACCCGGCATCGCGGTTGCTTGGGGGCGAACCAGCACCAATCCGCCGTCTGGGCGCTGGTAAGTGAGGGTGATTGGCACTTTGAGGGCTTGAAGCAGAATTTCAGATTGTTCGCCCAGAGTTCGCGGCTGGGTCACGCCTACGATTTGATAATTGATGACAGCATTGGTGGTATTCACCAGTTTAATTACTATCATGCCTTCGGCAGGCGTAACTCTCGCACTGGGCATGGGGAAGCGGGGAGGCGCATCTGTGGGTGTAGAGGGCATCCCCCTCAGACCCGGACTTGCAGCCGGAGTTGGTTCGCTGACGGGTTCTTCAGTGGCTGCAGGAGTCTCTGCGGGTTGGGAAACGGGTTTTCCTTGTTGGGGCGGTGGGCCGCCGGCTTGGGAAAGTGTTGCGAGACTAACGAGTAAACCTCCGCAGGTGGCTGCTAGCAAGCTGATTTTTTTTAACGGTAGATTGTGGCGAAACATAAATAACTCCTCACAAGTTCGATCGAGGTTTTCCAACAACGTTTATGTTAATCTATGGCGGAAATGAATTTTAATAGCTGGGTTTGGGCGCGAGGTAGGAAGAATAAGGGTTTGAGGGGTAGATTTTTTTTAAACCGCAGAGGGCGCAGAGGAAGAGAGGAAGAGGGGAAGTTTTAAAGGCGGAATTGTTCTGATTTGTGGGCGGGGAGGGTGACGGTAACGGCGGTACCTCGATCGACTTGGCTGTCAATGCGGATTTGGCCGCGGTGATTTTCGACAATTGCTTTGGCGATAGCTAATCCTAAACCGGAACCAGCGGCGCTGCGGTGGGTGCGGGCGGGATCTGCGCGATAGAATCGATCGAATAAATGCGGCAGGGCTTCTGCGGAAATTCCGATGCCGGTGTCTGTTACTTTTATTTGCAGCGCTGGGTGTAACATTGGCGAATTTCTTTTGTTTTTAGCTGCCACCTCCAATTCTACTTGAATTTGACCTCCAGAGGGGGTGTACTGCACGGCGTTGCTGACGAGATTGGTAAAAAGTCGGGCTAGTTGATCCCAGTCTCCCAACAGTGTAAAGTTGTCCTCAGCGTTGGGCAGATCGACAATTTCCAAAGAAAGAGAGAGATTTTGGGTTGTGGCGATCGCCTGTTGTTCTTCAATTACCTCCATCAGCAAAGCATCGAGAGGAACCTCAATCCACTGCTGCTGGACGATACCGCTATCTTGTCTGGCTAAGAACAGCAAATCGTCAACCAAGCGCCCCAAACGGCGCGTGAGACGTTCGATAACTTGTAGCTGTTGATGCTGCTGCGGTTCGATATCCGGTTCCGCTAAAGCTACTTGGACGTTAGTTTGAATAGTGGCGATCGGATTTCTGAGTTCGTGAGAAGCATCAGCAGTAAACTGTTTGAGACGCCCGTAAGATTCCCGCACAGGTTTCATAGCCAATCCCGACAGCAGCCAGCCAATAGCTGCAACGCAAATTAGAGTTAAACTCGCGCCCAAAATCAAATCGAGAATTAATTGGCGGATGGGTTTTGTCACTTCAAACCAAGGATGGCTGACTCGCAAATATCCCAGAACTTGGCGGCCGCTTTGTACTCGCTGCGTTACTTGTCTGAGGGAATAGTTTTGATCGGACTGTAACTTATTATTAATTATCCAAACTGTTTCGCCGGTACGGTTAGCGTGAATGGGAATATTCAGCGGTTCCGATAATGTAGACCACAGCAATTCCCCCGTAGGACTGAACCATTCTAAATCAATGTGGTCGTCTTCTACTGCATCGGTGCTATCTCGAAAACTCGCTTGAATATTAACTTGCAATTTAATTTTCTCTGTGGTACTGGGGAAAGTTAGCGGTTCGATAACGAGAGTTCGCTCTATTACTTCTACAACATGATTGAGAGTGTCATCAATGCGATCGATCAAAGTATTGCGGACGTAGAAATAGAAACCAGTGGCGAATACAAGTAACAATACAGCAGTAACGGCTGTGTACCAAATAGCGAGGCGGCGGCGAGTAGCTTGGAACATATTGCGAAGGAAGTTCGGCAACTGATTGTGTAATCGATTCAACAGATTTAACCGATTTAATAACTATAACCTTCTTCACTTCTTCTCTTCCTTCGTGTCCTAGCGCTTACGCGGTTCGTTAAAAAAAGCCTTCTTAGCCAATGATTCCAAAAAAACTATAACAATATTCCATTATTAATACTTCAGATAGATGTCGAGTTAGCGGTCAGCCTAGTATTGTACTCGCTAAACTTTTTAGGTAGAAAGCCTGTGAACAAATTTTTATTTCGAGCTGCGATCGGGCTATTAATGGCATTTTTTGGAGCAATCACCTATTTTACAAACGACGTACAAAATCCGGTAACTGGAGAGAGACAGCGGGTACAGCTTTCTCCCCGCCAAGAGATAGTTTTGGGATTGCAGGCGCGAGATCAAATGGCCGCCAAGTACGGGGGGCTTTATCCGAGTCAGAGTATTCAGGAGTATGTCGATCGAGTAGGAGAACGAGTTGTCAACGGTTCGGCCGCGAAACAAGCGGGTTATCCGTTTGAATTCCACCTGCTGCGAGACCCCGAAACTGTGAATGCTTTTGCTTTACCGGGGGGACAAGTTTTCATTACTGCAGGGCTGCTGCGACGGCTCAATTCCGAGGCTCAGTTGGCTGCTGTACTCGGGCACGAAAGCGGTCACGTTGTGGCGCGCCACGCTGCGGAACACTTGGCAAAACAGCAGTTGGGCAGGGCTTTGGTAACGGCGGTTGGGGTGGCTACTAGCGACGATCGCGGTGGGGGTCAGCAAGCAGCATTAATTGCTCAAGCTGTCAATCAAGTGGTCGGTTTGCGGTACGGTAGATCGGATGAACTTGAGAGCGATCGGCTCGGTTTTCGGTTTATGACGGAGGCGGGTTACGATCCGAGAGGTATTGTTGAGGTAATGCAAATTCTCGGTGCAGCTAGGAAGGGCGAAGCACCGCCGGAGTTTTTGAGTTCTCACCCAAACCCTGAAAACCGAGTTCAAAAGTTGCAAGCTTTAATCGCGCAAAATTACCCTAACGGCGTTCCCCCTAATTTGGTGTCTGGACGCGAAGAGTTTGCTAAGAATTTGTCTGGCGGTTAGCAATAATTGCATAGGGCTTTACAAAAGTTATTACTAAAGGCGGATCTAAGTTCGGCTGGGAGTTGGCACGATCGACTTAATGAGCGATCGAGCAATTGGAAAGTTGAAAACCATGATTCAATCTTGGATGATTATCGGCGGCGTGACTTTCTCAGTCGCCATGGGTACTCTGTTTTTTAAACTGCGCGATATTAACTGGGCAGTAAAACTTCAAAGGCCGGATTGGATGTTTTTTGAGCCTGCAATTCCGTTAATTTGGACGGTAATTTTTGCTTGCGGGGCCGGCAGCGCTACTTTCGTGTGGGAACAGGAACCAGGGAGCCTTAAAACATGGCTGCTGATGGCTTTGTACTTACTTTTAGAAATTGTAACAGTTGCTTATATTCCTGCTACTCTCAGAGCCAAAAGCCTGAAAGTAGGAACTATTTTGGGAGGGGCTGGCGAGATTTTGGGATTTGTGCTGGCGTTTGTTGTTTTGCCGATTTCTCAAACCGCGGCTTTGTTACTTTTGCCTTACGTGATTTGGGGTGCGATCGGCACTTATACAACCTGGGAAATGATTCAATTAAACCCAGAAGCTGCATAAATATTCGGCGCTCTGCGGCGCACCCTACATACTATAAGGCTCTTCTCTTCCTTCGTTTTCTTAGCGTCTTCGCGGTTCGTTAAAAAAAGCATTGTTAATAATAGCAAATCCCGGCTAGCGGGTTAACCCACCCGATAAAGTGAGGAAATCCGCTTAACATTGTCTGCCTGGTTGATGAGAAAATAGATGAATAAAACGGCTTTAAATCAAAGGATGACAGTTATCAATGGCCATTAAAGACCAGCCCCAACCACCTCGTTTTCGACAAATTAGCAATGTCTTGTTATTGCTCTCAAGTTTGTTTCTGCTGGCAAACATCTTTTTACCGAATTTGTTCGGCCCCCAAATTCCCCAAGTGCCTTACAGCTTGTTCGTCCATCAGGTTCAAGAACAAGATGTAGTCCGAGCTTCGGTAGGTCAAAATGAAATTCGCTACCAACTCAAAGGCGAAGGTGACAAACCCGGTCAAGTGCTGTCAACTACGCCAATTTTTGACCTGGAACTGCCTAAACTTTTGCAAGAAAAAGGCGTTGAATTTGCGGCAACTCCCCCTGCCAAAAATGGCTGGATCGGGAGTGTTTTAAGCTGGGTGGTTCCGCCGCTGATTTTTGTGGCGATTTTTCAATTTTTCATGAACAGGCAGGGTGGCGGGCCGCAGGGTGCGCTCTCGCTCGGCAAAAGCAAAGCTAAGGTCTATGTAGAAGGCGAATCGGCGAAAATTACTTTTGCTGATGTGGCTGGAGTAGAAGAAGCTAAAACTGAATTAGTGGAAGTTGTTGAATTCCTGAAAACCCCTGACAGATTTACGGCAATTGGCGCGAGAATTCCGAAAGGCGTGCTGTTAGTCGGGCCTCCGGGAACTGGCAAAACTCTGTTAGCAAAAGCAGTGGCTGGTGAAGCTGGCGTACCGTTTTTTAGCATCTCCGGTTCGGAGTTTGTGGAACTGTTTGTAGGTGTTGGTTCTGCAAGAGTTAGAGATTTATTCGAGCAGGCTAAGAAACAGGCTCCTTGTATTATTTTCATTGATGAATTGGACGCGATCGGCAAATCTCGTAGCAGTAACGCTAGCTTCGGCGGGAATGACGAACGCGAACAAACTCTCAATCAACTGTTAACTGAAATGGACGGGTTTGCGGCGGGCAATACTACGGTAATTGTTCTGGCTGCAACTAACCGCCCGGAAAGTTTGGATGCTGCTTTGTTGCGCCCTGGTCGTTTCGATCGCCAAGTTTTAGTCGATCGCCCGGATTTATCTGGCCGCGAAGCAATTTTGAACATTCACGCTCAAAAAGTGAAGTTGGGCCCGGATATTAATTTGAAGGCGATCGCCACTCGCACCCCCGGTTTTTCCGGCGCAGATTTGGCAAATTTGGTCAATGAAGCTGCTTTGTTGGCGGCGCGCAACAAACGCCTAACTGTAGCACAAGAAGACTTTGCAGAGGCGATCGAACGCATCGTGGCTGGCTTGGAAAAGAAAAGCCGCGTGCTCAATGAAAAAGAGAAAACCATCGTTGCTTATCACGAAGTCGGCCACGCGATGGTGGGTGCTCTGATGACTGGTAATGGCGAAGTTGCCAAAATCTCGATCGTCCCTCGCGGGATGGCTGCTTTGGGTTACACGTTGCAATTACCGACTGAAGACCGTTTCTTGTTAGATGAGTCGGAATTGCGGGGTCAAATTGCGACTTTGTTGGGCGGGCGATCGGCTGAGGAAGTCGTGTTTGGTAGCATTACTACTGGCGCTTCCAATGACTTGCAAAGGGCGACCGATTTAGCTGAACGGATGGTGACAACTTACGGGATGAGTAAGGTTTTGGGGCCTCTAGCTTACGATCGGAGTCAACAATCGTTCCTCGGCGACGGTATGGGAAATGCCCGCCGCGCTGTCAGTGCTCAGACTGCTGAGGCGATCGACCAAGAAGTGAAGGAAATTGTCGAAACTGCACATCAGCAAGCTGTGGATATTCTGAAAGCAAATCGAGAGTTGTTGGAAACAATTACGCAGAAACTGTTGGAAACTGAGGTAGTGGAAGGTGACGCACTTCGCGAATACCTCCGTCAAGTGCGGCCTTTAGATAAGGTTCCGGCTTCAGTTTAATAGGGTTTAATTAAACCGCCGATGAACGCAGATGATTCCAAATCATCTGCGTTTTGCGATCGTAATCCACGATGAGCCGACTGAAACAGACAACGGCAAACGGACAAACCCGCGTTTGTGCGATCGCAAGTAATCGTATTCAGGGAGAGCAATCACAGGGCGCTCTCCCTGATACTCAAATCAAAATAAATGAGCACTGACATCTCACGAATTAGCTGCAAAAACAAAGAGCGATCGCATCCAACCAATGCAGCAATTACATTATGATTGGTCGGGCGATCGAGTTGGGCTGATAAAAGGCTAATGGCAAGACTCTATTATCGAGGCATGGCAGAAGAAAACGGTAAACCCAAAATGGGACGCAACGCGAGGCTACTGGGAGTCAGACCCAGTATTGACATTGATGTTGAGCAAGTGCCCAAAGAGTGGTTGGATGAACAAGGTTATTTACTACCAGAAACAGAACGCAAGTCTTCAGAGGAGTCTGTCACTGTAGCCATTAGAAACACAAAAGGAATGTCTGTATCCCTCTCTATAGAAGGCTTACCACCATTCCGCAAACCCCCAAAATTTGGTGGAACAGGAAAAGATCCTCTTTGGCAGATTGACGATAGCAAGATCCTCGGAGATATTGAAGCTGTGCAAGATAGTCCAACTCATGTCAGTATTTTGCCAAGCGCTACAATGCTTTTAGAGAAATATGAAGCAGCCCTGGCCCAGACACAGAACGAATGGGAGAAAGTTTGATAGTTTAATTTAGTCAACGGGAGAACAGGAATGGCATGGGTGTTTAGCTTATCGGCTGAATGTGGCACAAAGCAATCTGAAGCACAGCAATTTGCTCAATATTTCAATGAAATTTCCTGGGTGAGCTCAAACGGTAGACATTCCGAATGTCGGGCAGAAAGTTTTCAGGACATAGAAGAAAATTGGTGGTGTCGAGTTTGTCCAAGTGGCATCAGTGAGATTGGGATTGACACTCCAGAAAGTGCTTATTTAATGACAGAAATAGGTATATTTCTGTATCAGAGTTTGCGGTTTGCTCCACCGTTTCGGTATGCTTTAGTTGGTATGGAAGTAGATGAGTTTAGAACCTACAGCGAATTGATTGCAGAGCCTGCCTTGGTTTTTCCTGGATTGGTTTTAGCTGAAGCTGTTTGGCAAGCAACGGGAGCATCTTCGGTTTTTCGATCGTTCAGTCTTGGATATGTTTGGAAGCCCTATGAAGGTGAAGTTTATAGACCACTACTAGCATCACCAGACTTAAAGAACAAGCTTGATGAATTGCTGAGCGTGGGGTAAATCCTTTCAGTGGAGGCATCACCCCTTACAGTAAATACCAAGCTGTGCGATGTTTGCAGAAATAGCGATCACCCTTTACCTATCGAAATCACAGTCCGATATTTACGGAAAAAGCGATCGCCTTTCACCTATCGAAATCGAAGAATTAGTCGCTTCATACAGCGAGCATTATAAACAAACAGAAACCCGGCTGCTTCAAACAACCGGGTTTATAAATATTGTTGCTGCATTTTCGACCGATTAAATTCCGGGCACGTAGGCCATAACTGGAGTACCTTGCTGCTGCTGCTGCGCGATTTCCAATAGCCGTTGAATGCGATCCTCTGTCGGCGGGTGAGTGCGGAAAAGTGACTGCAAACCTTTAGTCGAAAAAGGATTCACAATCAGCAGCGGCGACATCGCAGGATTGCCGTGCATGGGAATTTCATGACCCATTTTCTCTAATTTTTGCAGCGCGTTAGCTAAGCCGATCGGGTTATTGGTAATTTCCACCGCACCGCTGTCGGCTGCAAATTCCCTCGTCCGAGAAATCGCCAATTGAATTACGGTTGCTGATAGCGGTGCTAAAATGATTAGAAACAGCAAACCAAACGGATTCGCGCCTTGTCTGCTATCCCGCGTTACAGGGCCGTAAAGCGCTCCAAAAGTCAGAATTCGCCCGACAAATGTAATTGCACCCGCAATTGTCCCGGCAACTGCTTGAGTGAGGGTGTCGCGGTTGCGGATGTGCGTCAGTTCGTGCGCTAAAACGCCTTCCAATTCTTCGCGGGAAAGCAGCTTGATGATGCCTTCAGTAACTGCTATTGTCGCGTGTTCCGGGTCTCTCCCTGTGGCGAATGCGTTCGGAGATTGAGTGGGAACTAGAAATATTTTCGGCACCGGAATTTGGGCTTTTTCGCTCAGCGATGCTACCATATCGTAGATTTCTGGTGCTTCGCTGCGGGCGATCGGCTGAGCGCGGTAAGCCATTAACGCGGCTGTGTCGGAATAGTACCAAGAGCTAAAACTTGAGAAGGCTGCTAGCGCTAAACCGATGTAAAGTCCTTGCTCGTTGCCGATTAAATAATAACTTCCTAAAACGAGAAGGCCGCTTAGGAGTCCTAAGAGAGCGGCTGTTCTGAGTTGATTTGTTCCTAACATGGCGGCTTGAAGGCGATCGATATTTTGATTTTTTTGAGCTTGTAATTAGATTTTCATAGTTGGGGGCGATCGCGCCTCTACCTGCCGAAATAACTGCTGCCGCCAATAGTAGTATTTCACTTTTTCAGTGAGAAACTGGGAATCCATCGGGAGGCTCTCTCGCCTGCTCTCAAAAGGCGGCAGAGCCGCAGGATATGACATTTCCAGCCAGAACCTGGAAACGAGATTAAAAACAAAATAAACGCAGACAATTTTACATTCCTCTGCGTTTACCTGCGTTCATCTGCGGTTGAATTCTCCAACCCTAAACCGCTTGCACTTGCTTTTCCTCAACAGCAACAGGCTCTTGATATACAGTTTGAGACTCATTAGCCAAAAACTCTGCCAATTGAGCTTCAATTTCATCCCGCACAATCTGGCGGTATTCCAGGAAATGCTCGTTGTGAGCACACACAGTCAAATAATGATCCCAAACCGCAGGATTGCGTTTGAGAATGCTGAACAAATGATGCCAGAACTTCCACCGAGTTTTGCGCTTGACTCCCTGCCGCCAAACCACAGTTAACAGTGCTCGCAAGTCGATCCAACTGGGAATTCTTGCAGGTATATTTGCTGTAGGTGCACCCAGCATCAAGAAGTGGCGATAGGTGCGGTCTAAATATTTCTCAGCATCGTACACATCAGAAAATGCCTGAACATATTCCCTCGCGATATCTTCTAGCGGCCGCGTCGGAATGAAGTTCATCAAAGTTGTCTGGTTGAGGTTGCCCGATTTGTCGCGCAACCGCCCTTCTTTTGCTAGTCGGTGGGACAATGCAGTGTGTGGCAAAGCTTGCAGCATTCCAAAGGTTGTGCTCGGAATTGCTGCTGCTTCTGCAAAGTCTACAATGCGCTGACCTGCACCGGGTTTTTCGCCGTCAAATCCGATGATAAATCCGGCCATTACTCGCAAACCGGATTTGGCAATTAACTCTACGGATTCTATCAGGGAATTGCGGGTATTTTGGAATTTTTTCGTCATTTGCAGGCTTTCTTCATCGGGAGTTTCAATCCCTAGAAATACTGCATTGAAATTGCAAGCAACCATCATGTCCATCAATTCTTGGTCTTGGGCTAAATCGATGGATGCTTCTGTGTTGAAAGTAAACGGGAATTTGTGCTCTTCTTGCCAAACTTGTAAGTCTTTTAGCAACAGTTTTACATTGCGTTTGTTGCCGATAAAGTTGTCGTCTACCATGAACACGCCGCGCCGCCAGCCCAAGTTGTAGAGACAGTCCAATTCTGCGATCAATTGTTTTGGTTCTTTGGTGCGGGGTTTGCGACCGTAGAGCACGATGATATCGCAAAATTCGCACTGGAAAGGACAGCCTCGGGAAAATTGAATTGACATCGAGTCGTAGGCGTCTAATTCCAGCAAATCGAAGCGGGGGACTGGGGTTGTGGTAACATCGGGTTTTACGCCGTCCGATCGATAAATTCCGCTTTTTTCGCCGCGCCCTATTGCTTCGACGAACATGGGCAAGGTGATTTCGCCTTCGTCGAGAATCAGGTAATCAATGCCCGCTGCTTGAGGTTCTTCGGGTACGGAAGTCGGGTAGGGGCCGCCGCAAGCTACGGATTTACCGCGCCGTTTTGCTTCGCGAATGATGTCTAGCAAATCTTCTTTTTGGACAATCATTGCCGAGAGAATAACGAGCTCTGCCCATTCCCATTCTGCTTCGGTGATTTGTCTGATATTGCGATCGACTAACTTAAATTCCCATTCTTGGGGTAAAATAGCTGCTACTGTTACCAAACCCAGCGGTGGCAGCAGAACTTTACGATCGACTAATTCTAGGATTTTCTCGTAAGACCAAAATGTTTTCGGAAACAGCGGGTAAACTAGAAGAACTCGCATTATATGTTAAACCTCACATCAGTAAACAACTTGCGATCGGGCTGGCGTGTTTGAGAGTTCGATCGACTCTCAAGACTTCATGTTAAGGCTAAAATTACGATCTTGCACTCGATCGAATATCTGGCGAGGGGTAACACCCCCTAAGACCAACAAATGGAGCGCAATTTTTAGCTTGCAGTTCCCTGTTAAAGTTTGCAAATGCTGATATCTTATCCTATTTGACCCTTAATTGACGATAATCGCATTTAAAAAGCATAGGATTAAGGCAAAAAAGAACTGGAAACAGTAAATTACTGCTTTGGTGCGCCATAAGAACTTTACATTAGTGGCTTGATGCACATTGACTCTTCCTTTTCCCTCAACATTCATCCGTTACATCCGTTACATCCGTTATAAAATCCGCTGCCGCACTTCCTTCTGGCCTAATTTGAATCTTTGCCGGGAATCCCGCTAGTTCTTAACATATCGGCAACTGTGCCGCAATAACTCGGCATTCCTATGCTTTCGGGATTCACAAGATTTTGATAGGTAAAATGGCGGTAGCTGATGCAAAATCTATCCCAAGCAGCCACCTGAATTCGGAACAGCCAAATAAAGAAATCGGCCAGCCAAGGTGACAGAGTAATCCGAAAAAATATATTTTTATTCAAATACTGGCAAGCTTGTTCGACCACTTCGTTAGCTGTAATCGCCGGATTTCCTAGCACAAAATGTCGCGGTTCCTCGGAAGCCGGCGGATGTTCAACTAAATAATTAACTACTTTAGCAATATCTGCGCCGTGGATGAAGTGAAAACTGCCATCTGCCTTAAACCAGCGAATCAAACCAATCCATTTTGCGACAAGTGGCAGGCCAGACGACAAGTGAGAAACTGGTTTTTCTGCATCTCCTCCCAATACTAATGTCGGGTAAAGTGCCGTAATTGGAGGCACATTGGTCAAGGCTGACAAATGCACCATACAGTTGTATTTTGAGCTAATATAATCTGTCCCCAATTCCCCGGCTTCTTTGAGCAAATTGTTGTCTCGACCGAGAATGCTGGCAGTTGAAAAATAAATTACTTGCTGGCAAGTCTCTGGCGAAAGTAGTTGAATTAGGCGGAGAGTTTTGGTTACGTTAACGTCAAACACTTCTTGAGTTCCTCCCCAAGCAGTGGCAGCTAAAATTGCGACATTAATTGTTTGCAGAAGTTCGGCTTGTCGATCGATATCTCGCATATCGCCTTGTATTATATGGATGCCGGGGCGGGCTTTCCAGTCAAATTTTAATTTTTCTGGGTTGCGAACTAAGAGGTAAAGTTCGTGGTTTGTTTCTTGAATCAAAGTTTCGGCCATGTAGTGACCGATACAGCCACTTGCACCCGTCACAAAAATTTTTTTGGAGTTCATTTGGCCGCAGGGGAAGAGGGGAGGATTTGACGCTTTTTCGACGGTAGGGAGACGGCATTGCCGTATCCCCACAAATGAAAACGATTAGATGCAATTAAACTTACATCTTGCAGCATTCTCAAGAACAGGCAAGATGCCTGTTCCACAAAAATTAAATTTTATTGTGGGGTGGGCAGGAGAGCCCGCCCAATAAGGGACTATTGCAACAGGTGCAAAATGTCAGATTAACTGGATGCGCTCCGATTATATAATCTTTTTCCACGGTAGGGAGACGGCAATGCCGTGTCTTACAAATATAATGTGCAATTAACCGGATTCGCTCCGATTATATATTTTTATCGACGTTAGGGACACGGCATTGCGGTGTCCCTACAAATATCAGGTGCAATTAACTGGATTCGATCGAATTCTACAATCGAAATCAAATCAAGCAGCAACTGCCAGCAATTTGTCGGCTTGTTTTGCGGTTTCAAAGAAGAAACGCACGTTATCTTCGGGAGTTCCCGGTAACACGCCGTGTCCCAAATTGAGGATGTGTCCGCGATGACCGGCTTTGCGAATTGTATCAAGAATTCGATCGCGAATAAATGGTTGAGAACCAAACAACACGCCGGGATCGAGATTTCCCTGAACGTTCATGTTGGGGCCCAAACGCTTGCGCGCGTCGGCCATATCAACTGTCCAATCGACGCTGATGATATCCGCGCCGGATGTTGTCATGCGTTCGAGGAGGCCGGCGCTACCAGTGACTAACAGAATTAGCGGGGTGTCGGGATGGGTTTTTTTGACTTGCTCGAATACTTGTTTCTGGTAAGGTAGAGCGAAGGTGTCGTAGTCCTGCGGGGAGAGTTGGCCTGCCCAGGAGTCGAACATTTGCACTACTTGGGCGCCACAGTCGATTTGATAGCGCACGTAAACGGCGATCGCATCGGCGAATTTCGACAGCAACTGATGCAGTAAAGTTGGATCGGAAAATGCCATATTTTTGATGATGGCATAATCCTTAGAACCTTTGCCCTCAACAGCGTAGGCTGCCAGCGTCCACGGCGCGCCGACAAAACCGAGCACGGTGGATTTGTTGCCGACTTCTTCGCGCAGGGATTTCAGGATTGTTTTGATAAACGGCAAGCTTTCTTCCGGGTTCAGCGGTTGCAGGTTGTCAATTTGCTGCTGAGTGCGGATGGGTGCGTGGATAATCGGGCCTTTGCCTTCGGCGATGTCCATGTCTATGCCCAAACCCGGCATCGGGGTGACAATATCGGAAAACAGAATTACGCCGTCGGGTTGAAACGCGCGCCACGGCTGAAGGGAAACTTCGATCGCAACTTCGGGAATTTCGGAACGTTCGCGAAACGAGGGATACTTTTCTCGCAAATCTCGATAAGCCTTCATGTAGCGGCCGGCTTGACGCATCATCCACACGGGCGGGCGGTCTAGGGTTTCGCCGCGGGCTGCCCGCAACAACAAGGGAACTTCATTTAATGCCGACATTTTAACTTTTCTCTACCTTAGATATTTCAATGCCTTTGGTAGCTTACCACTGTGCGATCGTCCTTTTCGACAAAATAGTTGTGTGTACAAATGTGTATTTTGTCATGGCCAAAGAAAGTGAGGCGATAGCCAGAGATCGACTCGTATATAAACAACTGTATAAGTCCTGTGTATAGGGTCAGAAACCCGGTTTCTACAAAGAAACCGGGTTTCTGACTTCCGCCCTACAGTTTTACCTACTTACCTCGTTACACAAACTCCGCCCACCACTACCCGACATTGATCTCGGCCCGCATCGAATCTACTATCATCCCGCCGCGCCGAGTCTAAATTTCTAGTCCGCGAATTGTAGTAATAATCTCCCGCCGGAAACCTTCTATTCGGGACAGCGCAGTAAGTTGAATCTTGATTACCATCGTCAAACCTTACTCTCACCATAGAACGTCTCTCGCGACAATCAACAGACCGCAAGTCAAAATCATCTTGCAAAAGCCGTTCTCTGTCATATTGACCGTCATATCGATCGTTATCTCGCCTCGTGTACCAATCGTCCCGCGAATTGCGAGCTCGTCTGTCGCCCCCATCAATTCCCGAAACTTCCAGCGTGTAGCTACCGCCTCTAGCTGCATCTTTTGCTAACACTAACAGTTTATAATCGCCACTACGGGGAATTTGATAATTAAAAGAACGGTCTTGCGTAAAAGCGACTTGTTTGTTGTTCCCGTAAAACAGCACCATTACGGGAGTAAAACCGCGGCTTCTATCTGTATCTAAAAACACTTCAATGTTGTCGCCTTCCCTCGCGCTGAATGTGTATTCTTGGCCGCGCAATTCTTCGGTCGGAGATCCCGGAACCCACATATTTCGGAAACGGTAAATCGGGGAAGTGCGGCGAATTACTCCATCTATGCGATCGTTATTCCCTATCTGTTCGCCAACTGCACTAGACGAAATGCCAGTGAGTGCCACTCCTGCAACTAGCACAGTGGCCGCAATACTGTTTAACAAGTTGTGTGTTCTCATATCAACCTCTTTGCGAAAGTTTTAAAATCTTTTTGCTGTGTTGGCAGCAACATTTGCACATATAATCCATTTTAAATGTAATTTTAGCTATCTAGTGTTAGCCTCACCCGACAGGAATATTTCGTTGCTGTAAACTATTATTGGGCAGGATTTACGCCACCCATCTACATATAGCGTGAACGTAGGGGCAAACCTCCCGCGATTCGCGATCGCACAATGTCGATAGCCCAAAACCTCCGTAGATTTACTTATAGTGGTTGGAGCTTGAAAACTTTGATAGAATGAAACATCCCTGCTTAGAATTAGGTAGTGGCAATTGATGCAATTCACGATCGTGTTTTTTGCTATGCCATTAAATTTAAATCCGTTCTTCAAACTATTGTACTCGCTCTTGCCCTACCGGGAAGCAACCCTTCATATACCATTTTCCAAAAAAGTAGTCCGCCAACGGCTTGCTGCCAAAGTTCGTACAGGTTTAACGGTTCGCAAAGCTATTATCGGGGGAAGCCGAATTCTTTACTGCTACCAAATCGAGCTTGATGGTGATTTCCTCCGCGCGACAATTACTGGCGGAGATTGGAGAGGCTTTTTGGTGGCGACAGGACAAATTCAAGACATTGAAGGCGGTTCAGTGTTGCCCTTGAAAATGACTATTCCCACTTTATCTATTGTCTTTTTACTGTCTTTAGGATTGGGTTGGCTTGTATTTTTATTTGTCACCGAAAAACCACCCTTAGAAATCCTCCCATTTTTCCTGATAATTGTACTATTATCCTATGCTTTATTTATGCTGCAGTTTCGCTACCATGCAGAACGCACCTTAAATATTCTGAAATCGACTATTCTTTTACAGAACTTTGATGAATGATTTTCAGGGTATCTAAAAAGTAGTTTTTACCCGCAACTGAGCAATCCCGAATCAGCGTCAAGACTCGCCATAATTCCCATAGGTAAAGCAGCGTTAACCCCCTCGTGACCGAAGGGCAAATCGGAGACAATCGGAATATTCAAATCCCCCAGCCGATCGCGCAACACCTCTTCAATGCTAAAACTGGGAATACTCGGCTCAATCTCGCAGCGGCTGAAGCGCCCCAAAGCAATGCCCCGCACCCCAGCGAAAGCCCCCGCCATCCGCCACAAAGTCAGCATTCGATCGACCCTGTAAGGAGCCTCGGAAACATCCTCAAAGGCGAGAATAACCCCGGCCAAATCAGGTTGATACGGGGTTCCGAGCAAATGAGAAGCCACCGTCAGATTCGCCGGAAACAGCCGCCCGGTAGCTTTTCCGCTGCCCCATCCTTTACCTTGCAAAGATTGTAAGGGACGACCTTCTATGCAGTCAAAAAGTCGATCGACAGACCAATCCGGTTCATCCGACAAAGTTGTCAGCAGCGGCCCGTGAACGCCCCAAACACCCAATTTAGCCTGATTCCATAGCAAAGCAGTAATGTCGGAAAAACCTATTAACCATTTCGGCGAATGGGAATCGGGAGTTGGAAACTGGGAATTTTCTGCCTTTCCCACATTTCCTTTTTCCAAAAGTCGAGTGCTGCCGAAACCGCCTCTAACACAGAGAATACCGCGACAATCCGGGTCATTGAGGGCATCTGCCAACTGTCGGACGCGGTTTTCGTCGGAACCTGCCAAATAGCCCCAGCGATCGTCAAAACCCGGTGTTAATTCAAGTCGATAGCCGCGAGATTTCCAAATTTCTACACCCTTTTCAAAGTTGGTTGATTCTCGCAAAGTGCCACTAGGGGCAATTACTTTGAGCAAATCTCCTGGTTGCAGAAATTTTATGTCAGTCATTTGTTATTAGTTATTAGTTATTAGTTATATCGTGTTTGGTGAATCGATAGTAATTCTGTAGGGGCGCGTTTTACGGACAATTTATGACTGAAACAGACAATCTCGAAAACCCACCCCCACCCACCCATAAATACAAACCTACATTTGCAGATTCGATGCAAATTTCAGGTTGATTTAGGTTATCGGTTTTGGCGGGGCGGGTTTATCTAGATTGTTGATAATCGTTAGATATTGTCGGTGAAACCCGCCCCTAAAGGATATGATGGATTATTGGTTTAGGAGCTAATTTTTCAGATTTTTTGTTAATGATTGCTACGGCAAAGTCAGAATTTCCACCCCAGAATCAGTCACAGCTAGCGTGTGCTCGAATTGAGCCGAAAGCTTTCCATCCTTGGTGATAGATGTCCAACCATCGGCGAGAATTTCCACTTCCCAAGTACCCTCATTAATCATCGGCTCGATCGTAAAAACCATGCCTTGTCTGAGCTTCTTTCCCGTGCCCCGCTTCCCGTAGTGCAGAATTTCCGGTTCAGTGTGAAAGACTCGGTGAATCCCGTGTCCCGCAAAATTTCGCACTACCGAAAAACCCTGTGCTTCAGCATATTCTTGAATTGCGGCACCGATGTCGCCGGTACGGGCACCCGGTTTGACTTCCGCAATTCCTCTTCTTAAACATTCCTCGGTTACTTCAACTAACTTTTTCGCTACAGGTGAAGGTTTGCCCACAAAAAAAGTTTTGGAAGTATCGCCATGATAACCATCCACTAAAGGTGTTACATCAATATTAATAATGTCACCTTCTTTAAGAATTTGTTTCGCATTAGGGATGCCGTGACAGACTACTTCATTGACGCTAGCACACAGAGATTTTGGAAATCCTTTATAGCCTAGCGGAGCGCTTTTTGCTCCGTGTGCCAAAGTCCAGCGTTCGGCTTCGTCGTTAATTTCTAGAGTGCTTACTCCAGGTTTAACCATCGGTTCGAGATGTAGCAGAAGTTCTGCCGCTAAACGGCCTGCTTGGCGCATTTTTTCGATTTCTCTACTGGATAAAAGCACTAAACGTTCGGTTGCCATAGTTTTTTCACTTTTCTTTTTTTGTTGTCGATTAAGAGTTTATTTAACTCAGTTTTAGAATAGAGTTGAACTGCTGCTCAATAAACTTATAAGGTGCGTCAGTCAGCAGATGTTTCTAAAAATTAGCCCGTATTATTACTGACGCACCCTACTAGCAGTGATAGATTTGAACCAGTGTTCACAACGATCGCCCAAAGCTTCCAAAGAGTATTCTAGCTCTACTTGTCGCCGGCAAGCGCTGCGGTCAATTTGGTCTAAGCTGGCGATCGCACCTACCAAGCCATTTACACTATCAGGCTCCACTAAAAAGCCCGTCAGTCCGTCTCTAACAATTTCCGCCGGCCCCCCGCGCTCGTAAGCAATCACGGGCACACCGCACGCTAAAGCCTCGATCGCGACATTTCCGAAAGCTTCCACCCAACGCGGTGTCATCAACAATGCTCGGCACTGACGGACTTGCTCTTGCATTTGGGTTGTTGTCAAAAACCCTAAATATTCTACCGGAGCATCCGGGTAATCTGCACAAATTTTTTGCCAATAATCCTCATCTTGCATTTTGCCCATAATTTTCAGGGGAATGCCTGTAATTTTCGCGGCTGCTACTGCATCTTCTAAGCCTTTCTCCGGGGCGATGCGGCCTAGCCAAGCTAATTTAGACTGCGGTTTTTTGCAAAATTCGTACAGGGATAAATCTATGCCATTTCCCAACAACTGACATTCATCGGCAAAGGCGAATGTTTTGGCTTGAGAAGCGGTGTGAACTCCGATCGTACCAGGAAACTGGAGGGCGGTTTGTCCGGCAATGCGATCGAGGGCAGCAGAAAGGGAACCCATGCTGATCAAATGTGCGATCGGAGTCCTAAAAAATGGTGTCAAATAAAACGGCAGCCAATCGTAGGCAAAATTAACAATGACATCCCATTTATCCTGAACTTGGCGAGCATATTCCCACATATTCGCCAGCACAGAATCTGCAGGCATCACAATAGGATCGTTGTAATCTTGTGTTTGGGCGGTTACTTGCAAATCGCCCGTTATTTCGATTACTGGAATTGATTCTAAGACTGAACCTATCGGCGCTACGACTGCTATTTTATGACCGCGACTCTGCAATTCTTTAGCAATGTTAAGGACTGTAAGTTCGACACCGCCACCCAACCCCGAACCTAGTTGACCGACCGAAGTTGACAGGAACAATAGTTTTAAAGGGTTATTAGTCATTAATCCTTAATCATTAGTCAGCATTCACTAATTTTAACATAATCTAAATTATAAATTCTCCCATCTCCAATCTCAATTTTCAAATTATTTGAAAATTGCTACATTTATTAATCCCTCCCAGAACGCGGACGGATGCGATTCAACTGATTTATTGCCCAGCGAGCAACTTCCTGAACTTCGGGATCTGGATCGTCCGTAGCACGGTGCAACAAGTAACTGATTTGATTCACCAATTCGTAAATCCGCGTCAAGTCGCGAATTGCATTTTTACGCACTTCTGGATTTTCATTTTGCAGCGAAATTGACCAAGCATTATTCATTGGTTTGAGCGTGCGAATGCCAATTTCCGAGAGACTTGCCAAAATTAAACTGTACTGCTTCGAGTCGGAATTTGATAACAAATCGAGCAACGGCTCAACTGCTCTGGAATCTCCCCGCTGACCTAGTTCCCAAATTGCTTTGCCCCTCTTTGCCGGATTTAGGTGCTGCAAATCTTCAATCAGTGCTTCAATAATATCAACTTTAGGTCTACCATCCGTTTCGGGAAGGGCAAAATCTTTCTTGCGACTCGCTAGGGAATCGCCTTGATTTGTTGTTTCGGGAATGTTGAAATCTGTGTTGCTGTACCCATTGCTGTGATGTTCCAAGGGCGAGGTGTCGGAATTAATTCGATCGCCCTCGAATGCTGCATCGTCGGATTCTGATTCCCCGGATTCCAGGATAAAAGAGGGATCGCTGCTGTCGAGACTGTTGTCTTTTGGCAAATCCAAAGGGTAGGGCAAGGCTGACATCGGTTTTGACAGCCCAAAAGAAGCCTCTTGCTGTGTAATTGCGTGCGAGTTTGTAGGAGAACCGGAATTAGTAAATGGAGAGTTTCTTTGGTGCTGGCGCTCAAATCTTCCCCGTCTTCGCTTGGAATAATTTGACTCGTCACTGCTAACTAATTTGAGCATGATAAATACTGCCGCTGCCGTGACGACAACTGCTGCCAAACCCAACATTAAGAACCCCCGCTGACGAGACAAAATGACGATCAAATTGGATACCGATTTCGGGAGCTTAGAATTAGATTTGGACGTTTTGGACGGCTGAGATTTGTTTTTATCAGGCGCTGGAGAAGGTTTTGGAGGCTTGGCATCCTGGCGATCGTCCGGGGGAGAGTTTGCCTGAGCAATTTCTTGGGAAACAGCACGCGCAGAGGCATTAAGTACCTTTTGCCCTCCGTCGGCACTTGGACTGAACGCAGCACCCAGACAGGCAATGCAGGTGAACAAACATACAGAGGAGCGGTAATGCGCCATAAGACTCAATCCGGGTTTTGAGAGGCAACGCCGCATGACGAGCTTTAGTTTAACCTTGAGTTAGCTCGATCCTAGCTGCTATAGGCTTAACTAACTCACAAATAGCACCATACTAGCGAAAAACCCTGGTTTGAAAGGGCATCGAGCCAGCTCTCACAAGCACAATTGTGTCATTGACGTGCAACTCTTTTAAATAATTAGTTTAATTAGTTTAAAACGAACAACTACATCGGTGGCCGCGACTTTAGCGGCATCCTGAAAGTTGATTGCAGCTAGTTTCACCTACGTGCAGTGTGCAGTGCAGACCCAGCAGCGCAGCACTGCGGGGGCGGTAGCAGACGATTGTGGCTCCGTCGCCGTCGATTTCTCACTAATAGCGTGGCATGACCAAAAGTTTAACAAGCTTTCGAGCCTGTGGGTCGATCGTTATTGTCTGAACTGGGGCCCAAGTGGGACAGGGGGATTGGCAGTGGAAACGAGAAACTAGGTTTTTTCGTTAATTCTTCCCTGCTAAGCCGCATATTTTTCGTACATTCAAGGACGCACTCTCGACGCTCATAAATCAGTTTTATTTACCAAAAATGCTGTAAGAAAGAGAGCGCTGATTTGAGCGATGTTAATTTGAAGGGGGCAATTATGCCGGATAGAAGTGTTTGGGCGATCGGCGAAGATAACCGTTAGGAAATATTGTATTCAGTTAGCCAGCGCCAAAAATCATACTACCTTGTAAAAGTAGGGTCGGATTTAGTTAGGAGCTATAGTGACAGCGAGTAGACCCTTTCACGCAGGCGTCTTTTGCCAACGTTTTGTTTATTTGTACCCACTTACTTAAGTTAAATCAATCGGTATTTAACGCTGGGCCGCCAAATTTGATATAAGATCGACCTAAATTTCTAGTGTGAGAGTAGAGGCGTTTGTGAGCCAACAAGATATTTTAAATTTAGCAAAAGAAGGCGATGCCAGGGCGATCGCATTTCTGATCGGTCAAGCACTCCAAAGCTTCGGCGTCACGGCTAAAGCCAGCCGGGAAAATGACACCCTGCACCTGCTACTGGAAGCAGAACATTTACCCGCAGAAGAAGCCTGTCTCCGAGTCGCAGTCAAAGGGTTGCAGCGGTTGCAACCAAATAACCTTTACTCAGTGACCATTTACGGGCGGCAGGGCGGCCAGCAATTGCCCGCTTGGACTCAGACGGTAGAATTAAAAAAACGCTTGACTTCCGAACCCGTGAGTCCGTTAGTGACCGTGAATGCAGCAGTAGCTGCGAGTGCAGCAGTAGCCGCTAGTGTGGCCGCTTCTCCCATTCCTGTGACTTTGCCCAAGCTAGAAAAACCTCAAAATGTCACAACGGCGCCCCCTCAAACACCAAAAAAATCTCCGCCCCAACCCCCTAAAATCCCAACTCCAAAACCCCCACACCAAAAGCAGCAAAAGCAATCACCGCAGCCAGAATTAGCCCGCACTAAAATTAAAAAATCTGGGCTGTCAGTCGCTGCTCTGAGTCTAATTCTCGTACCGATATCCGGCTTTGTGCTGGCTTCTCAACTTTACAAATCCTCAACCACCGCTACTAATAACCCTCTCACGTCAAACCCTGCGGTACAAGAAGTGAGCTCGACACCAGCACCAGCAGCCGCAGCCAAACCCCTTCCCGCTCCAAAATCGCCCTCCCCGGCTGCCAAAAAACCTGCCATTTTGCCCGCCACTGTCAGCATCAAAGCAGTTGGTGACATGATCCCCGGCACAAATTATCCCTACAATAAACTGCCGGCCAAAAAAGAGATGTTATTAGAGTCGGTAAAACCGTACCTCAAAGGAGCTGATATTCTGTTTGGCAATTTTGAAAGCACGATGACCGATTATCCTTACAGTTCCAAAGCAGGTGGCGGACGAATGCTGTTTGCCTTTAGGACGCCTCCGAGTTATGCGAAAATTTTCAAAGATGTTGGTTTTGATATTTTAAATGTTGCCAACAATCACTCTTACGATTTTAACGAGCAGGGATTTAAGGACACTATTAAAAACATCGACAGCAATGGCATGAAGGCTGTTGGTAAAAGAGATCAAATTGTTTATCAAAATGTCAAGGGTGTGAATTTTGCCTTTATCGGTTTCAGCAACTACGGCGAAGTTCACAATTCCTTGCTGGAACTGAAAGCGGGAGCCGAAGTTGTCAAAAGAGCCAAGGAAAATGCTGATATTGTAGTGATATCAGTTCATGCTGGAGCTGAAGGAACGGGAGCTGTAAATGTGAGGAATAAAACTGAAATTTTTTACGGAGAAAACCGGGGAAATATGGTTTTGTTTTCGCGGACGATGATTGATGCGGGAGCAGATTTGATTTTGGGACACGGCCCGCACGTTCCCCGAGCGATGGAACTTTATAAAGGGAAATTGATTGCTTATTCCTTGGGAAATTTTTTGGGTTATCGCACTTTGTCCACAGCAGGAACACTCGGTAAATCCCTAATTTTGGATGTGAAAATGACTCCGCAGGGGGATTTTGTTTCTGGCAAGATTATCCCGATCCAACTAGACGGGCGAGGCGTGCCATCTGTTGATAACAATTTTAGGACTGTGGGGTTGATTGACCGTTTGACAAAAAGCGATTTTCCCAAGACTGATTTGAAAATTGATGACAAGGGGATAATTTCCAAGAAATGATCGGGGCAATTATTTACCTAAAAAGTGCCTTATGACTCACATCTTTCACCATTCTCAACAACAGACAAGATGCCTGTTCCACAAAGAATGAGTTTTCTTGCGCGGTGGGCAGGAGATACCGCCCAAAAGAGGATTATTGATATTGGTGCAAGATGTGAGTTATGACGAGAAGCTATACTTCCGGCGACTCCTCAAATAAGCGATCGCCCCGGTGCAATCGATCGGCCATTTGATAAGTTTGTGCTTGCGATCGCACTGTCGGGGCATGGGCGGCTAAATACCTTGCTGCCGCCACTAATACCACAATGCGATCGCCCGCATTCTCTAATAAAGCATACTGGCGAAATGCCGCTTCTACCTGCTGAATAACGTGGAAATCCCGATTTTCCCGCAGCATCAGTTTTCCTAAAACTGCCATCAACCGTTCCGATTTGCCACCGCTATATAAGTATTTTGCAACTAATTTACCGACTTGATTCACCTGTTGCTGTCTGTCCAACAAGTCTGGCAGTTGTTTGAGCAATTCTTCGGGATTCTCAACTAAATCTGTTGGTTCTGGAAGTCGCGCAGGCGGTACATTTAAGAAACGGTTGAGATATACGCCGATCGCTGCATCGAAAACTCCCCGCAGCAATTCTATGGAAGGCGATCGCCGCAATCCTTGATGCACCGCATTCGCAAAGGTAAAGGGATGGTGCGCTGAATTCCAGTCGCTGTGGTCGTTATTCGTATTAAACCGGGCTACGCGGAGGGCCGCAGCATAAGTGACTGCACTTGCTAATTCTGCTTCGCTACAACCTTCTTTCAAGGCAGTTAAAAGTGCATCGACGATCGCCAATACATCTTCGCCCAACAACATCGGAATTAACTGTTCTCTTCCCGACCAATTGCCTCGGTGCGATCGGCCCATTTCTAAAGCTGCCGGCAACTGCGCCATCGCTGACTCTAAAATTGCCACCGCATCCACAGGGTAGCGCCAAGAACTCGACTCTTCCATGCGCGCCGCATTCGCCAAACCAGCCACCAAACTCGCGAAAATAGTTTCTGCCCCTTCCCAATTCACTGCATCCAGCGCTTCTAACGCCTTGTTAATAAAGTCGAGGCTGTGACCGACATCAATGTAGCGGTGGTCAGTAGCGGCCGCAAACAGCATATCAGCAATTTGTTCTCGTGCCAGAGGCGCGCGTACTGCTGTCAACAAACATCGTTCCGCCGCTTCACTGTCTCTGATTTCAATAAATTGCCGGAACCAGCTTTTAAGTGTCTCTGCATCAACCTCAGAATTAGGCAAGGGGTGAACCGCAAAGTGAGGAGGTGCGCCTGCACTATCGCGGGCCACGGCCGAAAGTCCCTGATAGAGGGCGGGCGGTCGGTCTTCTGGATCTAGATAAGGCAGGATATTCATCAAGCAGGTGTGGATCGATAAACCCGTATCCCATCCCGATTTGTTGTAGCGGGTGCCAAATTCTAATCCGATTTGGAAAGGTTCCCTGGCAGTTGCCCCCCCATCTAGCAAGGCAATCACTGACTTGGCGATGACTAGGGAAATTCCTTGTTCTAACCCATCTTGAAGTCTCTGGCGCTGGTGGGCGTAAGGGTCAAGCTGTTGTGCTAAATTTACCCAAACTTCCCCGTCGCGAATTTCCGCTGGGAACGATCGCACGTCGTCGGCCCAAGAGTCAAAAGTACCGCCGCTGGCGACATCAAAGCGGGCGTAGTGCCAAGGACAGGTGACTATGCCATCTTTGCAAGTGCTGCCGTTGAGGGGAAAACCCATGTGGGGACAGCGGTTGTCGATCGCGTATACCCGATCGTTTGAGTAGAAAAGGGCGATCGTGTGTTTTTCCAAATTCACTAACAAGCTGCCCTTTGTCTCGACTTCTGCAAGTTTCGCGGCGCGAACGTAATAGCCTGAAGTCTCAGCCATAAGTTTTTAAACTAATTTATATATAAACTAGATTAACTCAACCTCGATAGATCGCCAGCAGGTTTCTGTTTTGGACTCATTCCAGATTCATCAGCGATCGCAAAGCTTCTTTCATCTCCTCTACCGTTGTTGTCGCCGTACCGAATTGACGCACGACAATACTAGCCGCCAAATTTCCCAAAACTGCCGCTTCCCAACCAGATGCACCGACGCACAAAGCTAAAGTCATTGCTGCTACAACTGTATCTCCAGCACCAGTTACGTCGAATACATCAGTCTTGTTAAAAGGGGGAATGTCCCAACTTTTAATGACAAATTCCCCCTTTTCACAAATGGATGTTGGAGGGGGTGAATTTTTGATTTCTTCGCCGTTCGCCCTTTCAAACAAAGTCATCCCTTCTTCGCCGCGAGTAATCAGGATTTTTTGAGCTTGAGTTAAGTTCAATAAATCGCGTCCTGCTTGCATTAAATTTTGAGGGTTTTTGATAGCATATCCGACAGCTTGCTCGGCTTCTGGCAAGTTCGGAGTAAATAACATTGCTCCAGAATATCGCTGCAAATTTATTTGAGCGTCTACAATTGTTTTGCCGGGAACCACTGCCGATTCGATCGCCAAACGAGTCAAAACTCCGTCGCCGTAGTCGGAACAAACCACTGCATCTACTGTCGGTATTTGCTGCCGGATGTAGTCTGCCAATTGCAACTGCAAATCTAAATCCGGCAACTCGTCCGATTTGCGATCGACTCGGACAATTTGCTGAGTCACCGACTGCCGCGCGTGCCCCGAAATTCGAGTTTTGGTGACAGTTGGACGCTGCGAATCGATTAAAATCCCACCCGTATCAATTCCCGCCGCCTCAAAAATACCGCACAAAGCCTTTCCCTGGTCGTCTTTTCCGACCAAACCAGCAACTTTTACTTTGCCTCCCAGTTTGGCTAAATTATAGACAGCATTTGCGCCACCTCCGGGTACTTGCTGAGTATTTTCGTAGCGCAAAATCAACACAGGTGCTTCGCGGGAAATTCGCTCTACTTGTCCGGTAAGAAACTCGTCCAAGGTCAAATCTCCGATCGCTAATACCTGCGCTCGATCGAAGCAGTCTAATCTTTTCAATAATTGCTCTGTTGAGGCACGCAGTTGAGGCAAAAAATCGGAATAGTCGTTAGTCATTAACCAAAAAAATGAGACTGAGGAGTTGATAATTGAGTGTGGAACGAGCGGGAATTAAAAATCCTAATATTAATTAATAATTAATTTCCTCCCTTGTTTGATTTTTAACTTTTAATTGATTTTCTCACTGGGATTTTGAGCAACCAGTTGCAGGGTATTGGCAATCGCACTCGCTCAAACAATTTGGCAAAAAAATGCCGATAAAATCGCAGCCCTTGAGACTAAACTGAACGTTTCACGGTGTGGAAGTTTCCTTCTACATAAGTGCCTTCAAAAAACAGCAGAATTATTTCAATTTCTGCTTGATGATCGTAATCACCTGAGTCATTTGTTTTTTGAGTGCATCAATTTCCGCTTGCATTTTCGCCATTTTCGCAGTCATCGCCTGAATTTCGGCGGCGCCCCCTCCAGAAGTGGGTGCAGCGACGGCGGCTGGGGCTTCTGGCACTGGTTTCTTTTTGGCCAGTACCATCGCCGATTTGATTGCCTCGGTTAGCTGCTTCTTCTCAAATGGTTTGGCGATGAATGCAAAAAAATGCTTCTCAAAGGGTTTCGGAATTTTTTCCATCACCTCTTCTTCGCGGCCCGACATGATCACCAAAGGTATCTTAGAAAGCTCAGGATGGGCTTGCACTTTTTGATACACTTCCCAACCGCTGACTTTGGGCAGTAGGAAATCTAACATAATTAGATTTGGCCGGGCTTGACGGATCAGTTTGAGTCCCTCTTCGCCGTCTTTTGCTTCTAGAACTTCAAAGTTACCCTGAGGCAACATCTCTCGGACTCGGACGCGGATGACTTTACTGTCATCGATTACCAAGATTTTTTGACCAGCCACGACTGACTCCTTCAGTAATGAATGAGTGATGATTTGCAACCTTCAGTATATCCCTAACAGAATTCTACCCATAATTCTGGGCGAGTTTAGTTTTGTTGCACCTCGGCGCGATCCTGATTTCGGGTGATACTCCTACAAGTTCAGGGGCTTTGATTTCGGATACGATCGAAGGAATTAACTCGATCGCTACTTAATTATATGTCGCCCCAAATTCCTCAAACTCCTACAGTCAAAGCAGTTGCCGCCAAAATGCGGGGTGAAATCGAGGCGATGCCGGAGTGGTTGCGTAGGCCCGTTGGCAAAGCTAGCGAACTTTCTCAAGTGCAAAAAATTATCAAACAGCGGCAAATTCACACGATTTGTGAGGAGGGGAGATGTCCCAACCGGGGCGAGTGCTACGCGCAAAAAACGGCGACTTTTTTGTTGATGGGGCCGACTTGCACCCGCGCTTGTGCTTTTTGTCAAGTAGATAAAGGCCATTCTCCGATGCCCCTAGACCCGGAGGAACCGAACAAGGTAGCCGAGGCTGTGCAGTTGTTGGGTTTGCGCTATGCGGTGCTGACTTCGGTGGCGAGGGATGATTTGCCGGATGGGGGTGCGGGTTGGTTTGCCAGGACGATCGCCCAAATCCGCCTTCTGAACCCGCATACTGAAGTGGAGGTACTGACGCCGGATTTTTGGGGGGGAACGGGTAGGGGCGGTGCCTCCGTGCCCGCCCCCAACGGGGAGAATTCCGACCTCGATGAGTTGCAGCGACAGCGGATTCGCACGGTGGTGGAGGCTAAACCGGCTTGTTACAACCACAATATTGAGACGGTGCGGCGGTTGCAAGGGCCGGTGCGGAGGGGGGCCAAGTACGATCGCTCGATCGACGTTCTGCGTATTGTTAAGCAATATGACCCAACTATTCCCACCAAATCCGGTTTGATGTTGGGACACGGGGAAACCGCAGCCGAGATAGTCGAAGCGATGGCCGATTTGCGGGATGCCAAGTGCGATCGGCTCACCCTCGGTCAATACATGAGACCATCTCTAGAGCACCTCCCAGTGCGTAAATACTGGACGCCGGCCGAATTTGACCGTTTCGGGTCGATCGCGCGGGAGATGGGGTTTGAGCGCGTGCGATCGGGGCCTCTCGTCCGCAGTTCCTACCACGCCGGAGAGAGCGATTGAAATTAATCTAAATTCAACTCGGTATCAACTCCTTGTTACAAAAAATAACTCTAGAGGATTGTGCATAAGTGCGACGCTCTCTGCTATTTGTAAATAGAGTGACATTATCAATTAGGAGCTTTACCTATGCCAGAGATAGCGAAGAACCAATTAAAATCCGAGTCCGTGATGAAAACGGGAAAATTCCCTTACACCTTTCGCGCAGGCTGGTTTCTGTTGCTGTTAGCGATCAATTTTCTGGTTGCAGCCTATTATTTCCATATCATTGAATAGTTCTGCAAGTTAACTTTTAGCAGACCCTGCTGTTCTCGACCTCAACGTCAGAGAATGGGAGAGAGGGAGAGGGGGAGAGGGAAAGAGTTTTGAGTTGGGGAGAATATTACTTCATCCCTCTAACTAATGACTACTGACTACTAAGTTCTTCCCTCCAACTTCTTCCTTCTGACTTTTGAATCCAGATCCAGACTTTGGCTCAATAATTAATCGGTGTATCAGTGTCAAAATCCCTGTCGTGCCTTCCTTCTTCCTTATAACTAATGACTTGTCTAGCGATTTCTCGACGCTTCTAGCTTTGACAACCGCTCTTGAATTTTGATAACATCTTGCTTAGTTTCAATTGCCAAAGTTGCTAAGTTGTCAAACATCGGGTCTCCCGACAGCATTCTAGGATTTGTCCGACCCGAACCGGAAGGAGAGGGAGCCCTGTTAACTCTAGAACCTTGATTCTGCAAACTGTAGATTTGTCCTCGGAGTTCAGAAATTTGACGTTCTAATTGAGTAATGCGAAATTCTAATTGAGTTGTGGATTGAGCTGGTGTAAAAATTGGTGCTACAGCAATTGCTAAGGCACAAGCCAGACACAAAAAACTGATTTTTAGGGCGCGATGGCGATTTTTTTTCGGCATAGCTTTAATAATTTAAATTATACCATTTCTACGATAACAAATCGCCGATATTTTTGGACTCTATCAGAAGTATGTCTTATGGCAAGTAGGAACGTAGCAATTTTAATGTTCGATGATGTCGAGGTACTGGACTTTGCAGGCCCTTTTGAAGTGTTTTCGGTGGCATCAGAATTAAGTAAGGGCGAGCGACCTTTTGCAGTCTCTACCGTAGCCGAACATCCGGGTTCTGTCAGCGCCCGCAACGGTTTGAGCGTAAATCCCGACTGCACCATTTCCGATTGTCCGCCACCGGATATTTTAATTGTACCGGGAGGACAAGGTACGAGAAAGTTAATCGATAATTCAGCAGTTATTAATTGGATAAAAGATTCTGCGCGAACAGCAGAATTAGTGCTTTCTGTCTGTACGGGTTCGCTGCTTTTGGCAAAAGCTGGGTTGTTGGAAGGTTTGGAAGCAACTACACACCATCAGGTATTGGAGTTATTGAGAGAATTAGCTCCCAACACAATTATTATCGAAAATCAGCGATTTGTAGATAACGGCAAAATCATCACTTCTGGGGGAATTGCTGCGGGGATTGATATGTCTTTGCACGTTGTTGGCAAACTTTTGGGTACAGCACAAGCTGAACAAACAGCAGAGCACATGGAATATAAAATTGGGAATTGATAATTGGGAATCCAGTTTATTCAGGACATACACAAAACCTCTAAATTTAGGGTGCGCCGAGGCGCACATTACCGCTGTAATTCCCGCACGTGAAACTACGCATAACCTAATTAAGAATCTTCGCCCCAAACTTTTAGTTGTAAATAAACTAATAGCAAAGCTACAGCCATTAGAAAAGTTGCCGCAGCGGCTGCATAGCCAAAATCAAATTGCGAAAAAGCTTGCTCGTAAATATAATAAACGAGCAAATTAGTAGAGTTCAAAGGACCGCCGCCGGTGATGACGTAAACTTGCTCGAAACTTCGGAGGGTAAAAATAGCAGTAGTGACGGTAGCAAATACTAAAGTCGGTCGCAAACCTGGTAAAGTGATGTACAAAAATTGCTGCCAAGCATTAGCTCCATCCAATTCTGCAGCTTCGTAACGATTTACCGGAATTGCTTGCAATCCTGCTAAAAATACTACCATATTAAAGCCTAATTGTTTCCAAACACTGAGCAGAATTATCACTGGCATTGCCCAAACTGTGCTGCTAAGCCAAGGAATTGGATTTAAGCCGATCGCACTTAGCGCATTATTCACCGGGCCTGCGGTTTGAAACAACCACCGCCAACCCAAGCCAACTGCAACTAAAGAGGTAATCGAAGGAATAAAATAAGCGGTGCGGAGAGCTCCTCGCCAAGCAAACGAGCGATTTAGCAAAACAGCTAAGCCTAATGGAACCACTAAACTGGGAATGACTGTTGCAGTAGTAAAATAGAGCGTATTTTGGAGAATTTGCCAGAAATCCGGGTTTGTGACTAGACGCCAGTAGTTGTTGAAGCCAATCCAACGCACTCCCGACTGGGTAAAGCTGCCGCTGGTAAAGCTGAGGTAAAATAAATAGGCGATCGGCCAAATCAAAAAAGTACCCAGAAACAGCAAAGCTGGGGCCAAGAAAGTCCAAGCTGCGATAGTATCATTATCCAACCAGTTAAAACGCCCAAATTTAATCCGAACCATTGGCTTCTAAATTTTAGCTTTTAGTTTTAAATGGTATCACAATATAGGTCAATTTCCAAATGAACCTTCTAGATATATTAGCTCATTTACCTACTATAGAAACAGAAAGGCTGCTGCTCAGAAAAATAACTTTAAACGATGCTAGCGATATGTTTGAATATGCTTGCAACCCCGAAGTGTCAAAATACACAATGTGGTCAACTCACACATCTATCGAAGATACTAAATACTTTCTCAAGTCAATTACTAAAATGTACAAGAGACGAGAGTTGGTAGATTGGGGAATAGTCCACAAAGCAGATAAAAAGTTTATCGGGACTTGCGGATTTGTGGAATGGAGCATGACGCACAGCCGCGCGGAAATCGGCTACGCACTTTCTAGGAATTATTGGGGCGAAGGATACATGAGCGAGGCTGTCAATGCCGTTATTGAATTCGGTTTTCGGGAGATGTTGCTGAATCGAATTTTGGCTCGATGTGAAGTTAGCAATATTGCTTCAGCTAGGGTGATGGAAAAAGTGGGGATGAAATTGGAAGGGATATTGCGACAGCACATATTTGTGAAAGACAGATATTGGGATCTAAAACTTTATTCGATTCTCAGGGAAGAGTTTTTTGATAATATTGTAGAATAGGAGTGAATCAGTCGGTCTGCAAAAAAAAATAATATACTTAGGACTTCCGCAATATCTCCATGTAGAGTGCGCCGAAGCACACCTTACCCTTTACCTCTATAGTAGAATACGAGTGAATAGTTTTTATCTTTATGACCGCTAATCCAGTATCTGTTAATTCCAATGCCTGCCTGATTTCTCCTGAGATTGGCAAAAGTGGGCTCGATCCGGCCCATCCTCCATTAAAATTAGGAGTTTTAGCATCAGGAAGCGGAAGCAACTTCGAGGTAATTGCCCACGCCATCCAAAATCAACAACTCAACGCTAAAATCCCAGTATTAATTTACAACAACCCCGAAGCCAAAGCCGCAGCCAGAGCAGAAAAATACGGTATTCCCTCGATTCTGCTCAATCACCGCGACTGCAAAAGCCGCGAAGAATTAGATACAAAAATTGTCAAAACTTTTCAAGAATATGATGTAGAATGGGTAGTGATGGCGGGTTGGATGCGAATTGTTACCAAAGTTTTGTTGGATGCTTTTCCCGATCGCGTTATTAACATTCACCCCAGCTTACTGCCGAGTTTTCCAGGAATTCGCGCCGTCGAGCAAGCACTAGCTGCCAAGGTTAAAATCACCGGATGTACGGTGCATATCGCCCGTTTAGAAGTAGACAGCGGGCCGATTTTAATGCAGGCTGCAGTGCCGGTATTGCCTGATGATACCGCAGAAACGCTGCACGCTCGAATTCAGGTACAAGAACACAAGATTATGCTCGGTGCGATCGCACTTATTGCCGAATCTAATCAAAAATATTGTGACTAAAAATCTTACCAGTGCTGCATCTTTCTCGGAATTGCCAGTCAGTGAATCACCCGAAACAGGTCCGCCGCTGACAGACTCCAATCGCCTGAAATTAATTCTCAAAGAAAGGCTCAAAAAGAGCATTGGCATCAAGGGAGAATTCTATCTTCCTTGCTTGCCATCAATGCTAGATGACTATCTTAAATTACTCTCAGACTTGTTAAACATTCTCGGACAAAACATCGACGCTGCCCAAGCGGAAAACTTGCGGACATTAATCGCCAACGCCTTAGCAGAAGGATTCAAAAATTCCCCCCACGCTAATCTAATAGTCTCCTATTTTCCCGCCAATTCCCAAAGCGGTTTAGCCGGTGGCATTACTCTGAATACCAAGATTCAAATCGAATCGATGGCCCAGAAATATCATAGCTGGCCGGATATTCGCCCAGAACCTTTATTCGGCAGCCATCCCGATGCCAAAGTCATCGCCATTGCTGCCGAATTAGGCGAACCGGGAAAAGCACATATTTTAGATGTTGGTGCAGGCCCAGGGCGCAATAGTCTGCCTTTAGCAAGGTTAGGTCATTCCGTGGATGCGATCGAACTAACACCCATATTTGCCGAGAAGCTATCAGCCGCAGCAACCGCCGAAAACTTGCCGATAAATGTCACCCAAGGCGACGTTTTAGATCCATTATTAAGGATGAAAACTTATCGGTACAAATTAGCCATTGCTACCGAAGTTCTCTCTCATTTCCGCTACCCCGAACAAATTCGTCTTTTCCTGGGTAAAATGTCCGATGCTGTTTTAAGCGGCGGGTTTATATTATTCAGTGCTTTCTTAGCTGTAGATGGGTACGAACCAAACGAGATGGCAAAACAAATGTCTGAATTGTGTTGGTCTTATCTGATTACCAGGCAAGAATTGCAAGCAGCAATCGAGGGTTTGCCTTTAGAAATTATTTCTGATGAATCTGTCATTGAATACGAACAGAAACATTTGCCTGACTCGGCTTGGCCACCGACACCTTGGTTTGTCAGTTGGGCTAGCGGGCGCGATTTATTTCCCGTCCAACAAACACCGCCGTTAGAATTGCGGTGGCTACTTGTTAAACGTTTGTGAGTAGTTAGTATGGTGCATCACAAAGTAGTTTATCGATGATTGATAAAATCACGCGGTCTAACTCACATCTTGCACCATTTTCAAGAACAGGCAAGATGCCTGTTCCACAAAGATGGAGTTTTATTGTCGGGAGTAGGGGTTGGGCAGGAGAACCCGCCCGCAAAAGGCTAAGTGAGAAGGGTGCAACATCTTAGGTCTAACGCACCCTACGACAATTTGTAGGGATTAAAAATTCAATTCTCAACCTCGGATGCCCGCAATTGTCCGCAGGCTGCATCTGCTTCTAATCCGCGAGAATAGCGCACGCTAACTGCAATTTTCTTTTCCTTCAAAGTCGCAACGAAACTGTTAATTCGATTGGGAGTAGGTCGCTTATATTCAGCTTCCTGAATCGGATTGTAAGGAATCAAATTGACGTGACACTGAAAACCGCGCAACTGAGTTGCTAACTCGGCTGCGTGTTCCGGCAAGTCATTCACGCCTGCTAAAAGTACGTATTCAAAACTCAATCTGCGCCCAGTCGATCGCACATATTCCCGACATTCTGCTATTAACTCACCCAAAGGATAAGGGCGGGCGCTAGGAATTAACTCTTCGCGCAATCTTTGATTGGAAGCGTGGAGGCTGACGGCGAGGGTAACTTGCAGTTGATGTTCGGCTAGTTGGCTGATGCGATTGCGAATTCCTACTGTGGAAATGGTGATGTTTCGCTGTCCAATTCCTACGTCTTGATTCAAACACTTGACAGCAGCTACAACATTATCGAAATTCAACAGGGGTTCGCCCATTCCCATAAATACGATGTGGCTGACTCGGCGGCCGAAATCTTGCTGTACTGTCAAAACTTGATCGACGATTTCGTGTTTTTCTAAATTGCGCTTGAAACCGCCTTTTCCGGTAGCGCAAAAGTCGCAGCCCATCGCGCAGCCAACTTGGGCTGAGACGCAGACAGTCAGCCGTTTATCGGTGGGAATGCCTACTGTTTCAATGATTTGACCGTCTGCCAATTTTAAGAGATACTTTACCGTGGCGTCTGGTGCGACCGATCGATAATGAATGGTCGATCGCCCGATCGGAATTTTAGCAACAGTCTCGCGCCACTGTTTCGAGAATACAGAAATGTCAGAGATCGATCGCGCACCTTTCTCATAAATCCACTGGTACAACTGCTTCCCGCGATAAGCCGGTTGTCCCTGCTGCTGCACCCACTCCGTTAACTCAGCTAAACTCGCCCCCAGCAAGGGCGGAATTTTACCCGACTCAACAGCCAAAGCAGCAGTCTTGCGAGACTGATTCGCGCCCCTGGAATTACCAGAAGAGTACACCTGAGAAACGGAAGTAGGAGACATAGGTCATCAGAAAATTTAAAGCCATCCTCCATATTAAAACTTCTCGACCAAAGCTGCCGTTAATCCTCCAGAAGGCACTTATGCAGAAAGCAGAAGGCGGAAACTCGATCCCGCTAAATCCCTTAATAAGGGCAAGTTTAAGAATAATCCGGTTCCCCCCTTAAAAAAGGGGGGTTAGGGGGTTCTTATTGTGGACTCACAAAAAAACTCCAGACAACAATCTGCAAAATCAAGAATCCAGTTAATATTTGGTAAAATTCCCCAAATATTGCGTGTAAATGACCGCAGCCACCTAAAATAAACTCTGGAGTTTGTTAAAGGGTATGCAAAATTTAACTGCTTTCCATCACAATTAATGCAACTTTTATGGTGCTAAATATTCTTGCGCTGCCCTTAGCGTTTCAATTTACATCGCCCGGCCCAATTATCTTTCAACTTGGCGCCGTAGCCATTCGCTGGTACGGGCTGTTGATAGCTTCTGCCGTCTTGATTGGGGTGAGTCTGTCCCAATACTTGGCCCAAAAACGCCGCGTCAACCCGGAATTGCTGGGTGATTTGGCAATTTGGCTGGTTCTGGGCGCTATTCCCTGTGCTCGAATTTATTACGTGGCTTTCGAGTGGCAGCAATACGCCCAGAGGCCAGAGGATATTATTGCGATTTGGAAAGGCGGAATTGCCATTCACGGGGCGATTTTGGGTGGCACGATCGCAGCTTTAATTTTTGCGAAAATCCAGCGAGTTTCTTTTTGGCAATTGGCAGATTTAATCGCACCTTCGGCCATTCTCGGTCAGGCGATCGGACGCTGGGGAAATTTCTTTAACTCCGAAGCTTTTGGCCGTCCTACGGATTTGCCTTGGAAACTCTATATTCCGCCAAACAGCCGCCCGCCCGCCTACGCTAATTTTGAATACTTCCACCCTACATTTCTCTACGAATCCCTGTGGAATTTGACAGTATTTTGGTTGCTTCTGACTTTGTTTTTTCGCGATTTGCAGGGCAAAATTCGCTTGAAAACTGGTGCTTTATTTTTGGTTTATATCGCAGCTTACAGTTCCGGCCGAGTCTGGATTGAAGGGTTGCGGACTGATAGTTTGATGTTCGGGCCGCTGCGGACAGCGCAAATGGTAAGCTTGACTGGGATTGTTTTAGGGTTGGGTGGGTTAACTTGGCTTTATTTGCTCGATCGACCTTTACCTGATGTTGTCTCCCCCAATAGCGATCGGGCAAAAATTACTCAGAAATTGCCAGAAGATCAATAAAAAACCCCAGAGAGGTTAGTCTCTAGGGTTCAAAACCAGGGTGCATCTACCATCTCTTACTTCAAACTAAAATAGGTACATCCGGAAGAGTCCGTAAATTTAGCAAATTTTTTAGCAGCAATGAGTTTGACAGAGATTGAAGCCCTAATTCCAGGGGTATACATTGTAGGTGCAGGCCCGGGAGACCCGGATTTGTTGACTGTTAAGGCTCAAAAATTACTGGCTGCAGCCGATGTCATATTATTTGCTGATTCGTTAGTTCCAGAGCAAATTTTGCAGGGGGTGCGCGCGGATGCTGAAGTGATCCAAACTGCGGATAAGACCCTCGAAGAGATTGTACCTTTGATGGTGGAACGAGTGCGCGAGGGGAAAAGCGTCGTCCGCCTCCATTCGGGCGATCCCTGTCTCTACGGGGCCGTCGGCGAACAAATGCAAGCTTTGGCTTCCGAGGGAATTGCTTTTGAGGTAATTCCGGGAATTAGCGCTTTCCAACTTGCCGCAGCTAAACTTAAAATTGAGTTGACAGTTCCCGGAGTTGTGCAGACAATTATTTTGACGCGAATTAGCGGTCGAACAGAAGTACCGGAACGCGAAGAATTGGCGAGTTTAGCGGCTCATCAAGCGAGTTTGTGCCTGTATTTGAGCGCCCGCCATGTCGAACAAGCTCAAGCTAAATTGATGGAACATTACCCCTCGGATTTGCCTGTAGCAATTTGTTATCGGTTGGGCTGGCCGGATGAAAAAATTGTGCTAGTTCCCCTTGACAAAATGGCAGTTGCTACGCGCGAAAATAATTTGATCAGAACGACAATGTACGTTATTAGTCCGGCCTTGGGAAAATCAGGAGAAGGGCGATCGCGCTTGTACCATCCTGAGCACGAGCGGCTTTTTAGACCCTCGAAGGAAGTTCGGCAACGGATTTTGTAACGGATGTAACGGATGCCAGGAAGAAGAAAGTTCGGCAACGGATTCGCTTTCTTCGGATGTAACGGATGTAACGGATGTCAGTCCGATGTCCGTCGGGAGAGGGAAGAAGGAGCAATTATGAAATAACCAATTACCAATTTCCAATTCTCAATTGCCCAATCTAAAATCTAAAATCTAAAATCGCCATGACTGATTTAACTCGCAGACAATTTATCACTGTCACCGCATTAAGCGCCGGATTTGCCTTAGCAGTTCATCCTATTGCTGCTGCCGTTATCAATACGGATGCTGCTGGTTTAGTTGCAGGTGAGGTAAAAATTCCTGTAAAAGACGGCTCAATTCCAGCATACAGAGCTATGCCAGCCAGCGGCAGCAATTTTCCAGTAATTTTAGTAATTCAAGAAATCTTCGGAGTTCACGCACACATTCAAGATATTTGCCGCCGTTTTGGCAAATTAGGTTATTTAGCGATCGCCCCAGAAATGTTTGCCCGTGAAGGTGATGTTTCTAAAATTACCGACATCCAAGAAATTATTAGTAAAGTTGTCTCGAAAGTTCCCGACGCTCAAGTTATGTCGGATTTAGATGCTACCGTAGAGTGGGCACAAAAGTCCGGAAAAGGCAATACTAATAAGTTGGGAATTACAGGATTTTGCTGGGGTGGCAGAATTGTTTGGCTGTACTCTTCCCACAACCCCAAAGTCAAAGCTGGCGCTGCTTGGTACGGGCGTTTGGTTGGCAATTCTACGGCTTTAACTCCCAAACAGCCGATCGACATTGCAGCAACTTTGAAAGTGCCTGTATTGGGGCTTTACGGCGGTAAAGACGAGTCAATTCCCAAGGATACAGTCGAGAAAATGCGGGAAGTTCTCAAAACTGGTAGCAGCGGTTCAGAAATTGTGCTTTATCCAGATGCGCCGCACGGTTTTAACGCCGACTATCGCCCCACTTACCGGGAAAAAGAAGCTGAGGATGCTTGGAAACTGATGCAAGATTGGTTTAAGAAGCACGGAGTTGCACAATAGTTTTGAGATTTCTTCGTTCTTCGCACCCCTTCGCCTTTCGATGAGTTTTGAAGTTCATAAACCCGGTTTATTCGTAGATATTTAGTCGCCCAACCAGGATGTTTTCGTATAAACCGGGTTTATGAGGCAAGCGCCTCTTATGATAATTTCTGCCCCTGGCAACTCTGCGAAAATCAAGCCATTTCTTGCTGAAATTCTTGACGAGATTTAGCTTTCATGCTGAATGCAAGAACACCAACTACCAGCATCAAAACAACAATTGTTCTCCAGTGAATCAAAAAAGGCAGACCCGCTGCTAAAAATATACGTCTCGGAAAAAAGAGCAGAAAAACTAAAGCAATACTGGTGAGCAAAGCATTGCGGTTATTGCTACAGTACAGCCACAGCGAGGTCAGAATCGGGAACAAACCTACATAATCGTAAACGTGAGTATATCCGAGAAATGTGAAGGATATACCCATCAGCACAGCCAAGACATCTTCTCGATTAATTCTATTGCGGAACACCCACAGCAGAACCGCTAAAATGACTGCCACAATCTTGATAGCCGGTATCTTCAAGCCTAAAGAAGCGAAAAGACTTTCCATACCAACTTTATCTTGAAACCCCGGTTGATTGAAAGGCAAAGAGCTATAGCTGTCTTGAATTCCTTGATGCCACGCTGCCAGCATCCCAACGGGCCCGCCGTACAGCACCAATGGGTAAGCGCTCATAATTGTAACTGTTGCGAAGGCTACAGCTAATATTTTCCAGTTCCGTTCTAGCAAAAACCAAATACCCAGCAATAAGCATAGTTGCGGTTTAAAGCTGGCTACACCCAAACAGATTCCTGCTAATACAAATTTTTGCCGTTGGCTGAAGAACCAAGCACCCATTGTCGCAGCAAAAGCGATCAAAGAAGTTTGACCCATCCAGACAACGTGGGCAGTGAATGGGTTGCCGATAATCATCGCACTGATTACCCAAATTCCGAGTTGATTTTCACTATTATTTTGATGTTGGTTGATGGTGCGAACTGTCATCGCAATAATAGCTGCGATTGACAGCAAGTTGAGTAAGACCCAGACGAACTTGGCAACGGAGTAATCGAACAGACCGACAAACATACACAATGCGGCTGATGGAGGAGGATAAAAGAAAGCGGCATTTTCTAGACCGTCAATTTCCTTTATTCCTGCTACACTTTGAACGAGGAAATCGTGGTTGTAGGGATTTAAACCCTTAAGCCAAGCACGTCCAGCAGCGTAAAGGACGCCACCATCAGCATTGAGTTGACCGTCTCTGCCAATCCCTATTATGCCGAAACAAATTAGAGATAATATACTGACGGCTACAAGACCTAAACCAAAGTTCCGCTTAAACGATTCTGTCATCGAATTATCTCCGATTTTACTAACGAATTGAGGGGCTACTTTGAGATTGCAATATTAATGGCTAAAGTTTTAACACAGCATATAGTTAGTTGCAAACAAATCCGAGCAACTTAATTTAAGTTAATAAAAATAAATGTTGGGGGAAGCAGAAGATTTGGTATCGAAAAAAACAATATTGGCAATCTCAACAGTTTCGGTATCGGGATCGCCCTTAAGACAGTTGGGTTTGTGGGCCCGACATTGGTAAACTGGGCGGTGTAGAATTATCGAGCGAACAGGTAAGCCCGTGCTAGACGAACAAGCTAAAAAAACCATCTTGCGGAAAATCCCTCACGGATTGTACATCTGCGGTGTCAAAGACGGGGAGGAAGTCAACGGTTTCACCGCTAGCTGGGTGATGCAATCTTCCTTTACCCCTCCCTTAGTTGTTAACTGCGTCAAGCAAGACTCCAAATCCCACGGCATGATCAAAGCCAGCGGTGTCTTTGCTTTGAGTTTCCTAGAAGCAGGGCAAAAAGAGTTAGCCCAGAAATTCTTCAAGCAGCAGCGCCGCGTTGGCAATAAATTTGAGGATGTAGAATTTTATCCCGGCGCGGAAACTGGTTGTCCGATTATCTCGGATTCTCTGGGTTACGTCGAGTGCAAAGTTGTCGGTGCTGTGGAACACGGGGATCACACGGTTTATGTGGGAGAAGTTGTGGCCGCAGGCGTCCACCGAGAAGGCAATCCGTTGCTGCTAGAAAGCACGGGTTGGAATTACGGCGGCTAAAGAGTTGGCAATTGGCAACTGGCAGTTGTCAGTTGTCAGTTGTTAAGGGACGCGAGTTAAAATTAATAAAAAATCGGCGACAATTTTGTCGGCATTTTCTTCTGTCAAAATTGGTACGTGTACGAAAATACATTTGGTGCTAAGTAGAGAATCTGCAAGGTGTTTTAAAACTGCATAATATAGAGCTTCACAAACAAATTTTCCGGCTTCGTGACTGATTTCGGTTGCAGCTAAATCAGCGAGTAGCGGTTCGAGATTAACTGTTGTTTTCATAATGTCGCTCTCGCAACAAGCGCAGGATTCTACGGTTAATTTTTGCCTGCTTTCGGCCATGCCGCAGCAGATAATAGTATCGGGTTGGAGTTGGTTGATTTGGGCGATCGCTAAATTAGGTGCTAGCTGAAAATCTACTGGCAGTTTCCTCAAAAAAGTCAGGGAATCAGGCAAAGATTTGATTTGGGAAATCTTGGCTAATAAGTCGTCCGAAGAGTTAGATTCCTGATGTGGAAGCCAAGTATCAAATGAGGTTAACAGGATTTTCGCTGTCATATTTGTGCAATAATACTGATATTGATAATATAAGGCAAGTAAGTCAATGTCTGTCATTGCAGTAGTAGACTATGACATGGGCAATCTGCACTCAGTCTGTAAAGGCTTGGAAAATGTGGGTGCAGTGCCAAAAATTACAGATTCTCCTGCTATAATCGAGCAGGCTGATGCCGTGGTTTTGCCGGGAGTTGGTTCGTTTGACCCGGCAATGCAGAATTTACGATCGCGCAATTTGATAGAACCGATAAAAAGTGCGATCGCATCGGGAAAACCTTTTTTAGGCATTTGTTTGGGTATGCAAATTCTGTTGGAAAGTTCCGAAGAAGGTGTAGAACCGGGATTGGGCGTTATTGCGGGAAAAGTGCGCCGATTTCGGTCGGAACCGGGTTTGACAATTCCGCACATGGGATGGAATCAATTGCACTTTACTCAGCAGAATTGCCCGCTGTGGCAAAATTTACCGTCCAATCCTTGGGTTTATTTCGTGCATTCTTATTATGTCGATCCAGCTGATTGGGAAGTGCGATCGGCAATGGTGAGTCACGGCAGTCAAAACGTGACGGCGGCTATAGCTAAAGACAATTTGATGGCGGTGCAATTTCACCCGGAAAAGTCTTCGAGTACGGGATTGCAAATGCTGTCAAATTTTGTCAGTCTCGTGAGGGAAAAAGTACCTGCTTAGGTGGCATGAGTCTTGAAAAACCCGGTTGATTGCCGAAACCGGGTTTGACATTTTTAAAAGTCTTATTCCTTATTCCTTCTTTCTTCCTAAATGAGTTTAAGAATCTCTGGCAATCGCCAAATCAAAACCCTGCCGGGACTCGCCACTCGCCCTACACCTTCGCGAGTCAGAGAAGCTTTATTTAATATTTGGCAAGGGACGATCGCAGATTGCAGATGGCTTGACATTTGTACCGGCAGCGGTTCGATGGGTGCAGAAGCTTTGTGCCGGCAAGCCGCGAGTGTCACTGGCATCGAACAGTCGGCGAAAGCTTGTGCGATTATCCGCGAAAACTGGGAGCAAGTAGCAGACTCGTCCCAAACATTCCAAATACTGCGGGGAAACGCGACGGCGAAGTTGGCAACACTAGCTGGGCAGCAGTTCGATCGCATTTACTTCGATCCGCCCTACGCCAGTGACTTGTACGAACCTGTGTTAAACACGATCGCCAGCCAAGAAATGCTAGCACCAAACGGCGAAATCGCGATCGAACACAGCCCGGAGCGATCGGCACAACCGATTTCCGGTCTAGAAATTTGCCGCCAGAAAATATACGGCAATACAGCATTAACCTTCTACACACGCAGTTGCTGACAGGCTCAAACAGCAGCAGCGTCAATCGATTTTAGATTTTAGATTTTCGATTGACCCCACGGATAAATGCGGGGGCTTGAGGATTTTCGATTTTGGATTGATTCCACGGATAAATCACGTGGCGGGTACCACCTTTGAAATTCGCGGTCAAGCCTGGAGGCAGAAAGAAACCGGGTTTCCGGGCGTTGGCGCGCCCGGAACTCCAAGTTTTTCCCTTGGATACAATACAAATTTTTCCGATGAAGTTAAGCTTTGTGCGTAGGTTGTCACAGCAAGTTGCTTGAGCAATCGACTAAATAAATGGAGTTTACGCTGAAAATAAAGACTTTCAGTTGTAACATGAACCCAAAGTGTGAGTGTGAATATTCCTAAAGGAGTGAATATGGTTCAGACACCTTCGCGCCCTCGTGGCAGCGAGTTTCCGGCTGTTAACTCGGTACAGCCAGCCAAACTGGATACGATTCTGCTGGGAAATAGCCTCTCCCTGCCAAATACCAAACTCTTCGGCACAGACGGCATTCGCGGGAAAGTTGGAGAATTGCTGAATGCACCCCTAGCCTTGCAAGTGGGCTTCTGGGCCGGACAAGTTCTACGCCAAAATACCCCCAACCAGGGGCCTGTGATTTTGGGGCAAGACAGCAGGAATTCCAGCGATATGCTGGCAATGGCACTGTCAGCGGGTTTGACGGCCGCCGGTTTAGAAGTGTGGAATTTGGGATTGTGTCCCACTCCCTGCGTTGCTTATCTGGCAAGCGTTTCGGAGTCGGTCGGCGGAGTGATGATTTCGGCTTCTCACAATCCCCCAGAAGACAACGGCATTAAGTTTTTCGGCTCAAACGGCTCCAAGCTGTCGCAACAGTTGCAGGAACAAATCGAAGCGGGAATCCGGGGGGCAAAGGTTCCGGTTGCTAGCTTGGCTTGGGGACACCACTACCATCGCTCTGAGTTGGTTAAAGATTATGCCACTTCGCTCTGTGATTCGCTACAACAGATGAATTTGGAGGGAATGCGGATAGTTTTGGATTTGGCTTGGGGGGCCGCTGCGGGTTTGGGGCCGGCGGTGTTCGCGCAAATGGGGGCGGAGGTTATCTGTTTGCACGACTCTCCTGATGGATCTCGCATTAATGTTAACTGCGGTTCTACTCATCTCGAAAGTTTGCAAGCGGCAGTTTTGGAACACAATGCCGATTTGGGCTTTGCTTTTGACGGCGATGCCGATCGAGTTTTGTGTGTAGACAACCAAGGTCGAACGATTGACGGCGATTACATTCTTTATCTGTGGGGCCGCCAGTTGCGCGACTCCGAACAGTTACCATCCAATTTAATTATTTCTACTGTAATGGCTAACCTCGGCTTCGAGCGAGCTTGGGAAGAATTGGGCGGCAAACTAACTAGAACCAACGTCGGAGATCAGTACGTTCACGCTGAAATGCAGCGCACCGGTGCAATGTTGGGCGGCGAACAGTCGGGACACATTCTTTGTCCGCATTACGGTGTCAGCGGCGACGGTTTGCTGACAGCTTTGCATTTGGCTTCGCTGGTGCGCCAGTCCGGGCAATCTTTGGCACAATTGGTAAGTGGCAGTTTCCAAACTTATCCGCAGTTGCTGCGAAATATTCGGGTGGACGATCGCGAAAAACGCCTGAAATGGCACGAGTGCGAGGCAATGCAAAGTGCGATCGAACGTGCTACAACAGCAATGGGCGAACAGGGACGGGTTTTGGTGCGCGCTTCTGGCACTGAACCGCTAATTCGAGTTATGGTGGAAGCTGCCAGCGCCGAATTGGCTAATTTCTGGACTGAAAATTTAGTTTTAGCCGTTCAGCAACACATAGCTATCTGATGGAAATGGGGAATTAATCTGAAGGAAGAAGGAAGAAGGAAGAAGGAAGAAGGAAGAAGCCTCTAGATAAATATAGGAGCTATTGAAACCAATTTCTCATTCTTTATTCCCTCTTGCTTATTTCCTCTGTCCTAAATAACTAAATCCTTCTTTCTTCATTTCCCCATTTCTGATTGTATGAACACCAAATCAATTCAAAATGGGCGGCTGCATCGAATTTGGTTAAAATTTTTAATTGTCGTCATATTAATAACTGGGATATGGTTTCGCTTTACTAATCTGGATCGCAAAGTCTACTCGTTCGACGAATCTATCACCTCGCTGCGAATTTCTGGCTACACCTGGACGGAAATGGTGCAGCAAGATTTTCAGGGCAAAACAATTAGCGTCGCAGATTTGCAGCAGAAATACCAGCAGATAAATCCCGAAAAAACTTGGTGGAATACTGTTAAAGGTTTAGCTACAGAAGAACCCCAACTATCACCGTTATATTTTATTTTAGCCAGGTTTTGGGTACACTTGTTCGGCCCGCAAGTGGCGACTGTCAGAAGTCTTTCAGCTTTGATTAGTTTGTTAGTTTTTCCCAGCATTTATTGGCTGTGCTGGGAATTATTTCGATCGGCGTCTGTGGGATGGATGGCTGTTACAATCATTGCTGTTTCACCTTTTCACGTCTTGTACGCGCAAGAGGCAAGACCGTACATGATGTTTGCAGTCCTGGTTTTGCTCTCGAATGCAATTCTGCTGCGGGCGATCGCCCTACAAAATTCTCCCGGCACATCTAATTTGAGCAAGGCTGTTTGGTTTATTTATGCGATCGCCCTGACTTTAGGACTGTATTGTAGTTTATTATTTTTTTTAGTAGTATTCGCCCACGGTATCTATGTAATTATCACAGAAAATTGTCGTTTTAGCAAAACATTAATTGCTTATTTACTAGCTTCAGTGGCAGCAATAATAATTTTTGCTCCTTGGATTTTGGTATTAGTTTATAACTCTAAAAAAATCGAGGCAACAGTAGGCTTGCCCCGCCTTTCCCTGTATTTCATATCTTCACTTAAACCTTTAATTATCATTACCTGCCGAATGTTTATCGACACGCATTGGGCGGGCGGAATCATCAAATTGGCTTCGAGCCATCTGACTGCAGATGTAATCCGACTGATTGTAGTGGCCGTATTGCTGTTAACGCTCGCACATTCACTATACTCGCTCTGCCGCTCAACTCCCAAACGAGTTTCGCTGTTTGTATTGACAGCGATCGGAATTACAGCGATAGTATTGGTAGCAGTGCGAGGCGTTGCCGATCGCTATCTAGTTCCCTATATTTTAGCAATCCAGATAGCTGTTGCCTACTTATTCACCGCTAAAATTGCAGTCACCCCCAATCCCCGCCAACAAAAACTGTGGCAGCTAGGTTTAATAGCACTAATATCGAGTGGAATAATTTCTTGTGCCGTCAGCTCACAGTCACAACTTTGGTGGAACAAATACCCTTCTAGCACTAAATACAATCCCCAAGTAGCCACGATTGTCAATCAATCGAAAAAACCTTTAGTAATCAGTCATGGAGGCAACAACATCACAGGAAAAATACTGTCTGTCAGCTATCTGCTGAAGTCGCAAGTAAAGCTTTTGCTGGCAGTTAAGCCCGATCAAGTTAAAATTCCTGATGGTTTTAGCGATGTATTTCTCTACCGAGCTACAGAAGCATTAAAATTTGAACTAGAAAAAGTGCAAAAATATCAAATCACACCAATTTACAAACCCGGCGATGTCTGGCTTTGGCGTGTAGAGAAATAATGAAGGCGGCAACTGCAAATGATGATTTCTGTTGTGATCCCCACCTACAACCGCGAGCAACCTCTGCGAGAGACATTGGCTGATACGCTTCGGCAAAATTACCCGAATTTTGAAGTCTTGGTAATCGATCAAACTCGCACCCACGAGTCGGAAACTCAAGTTTATTTAGAGGAATTGGCAAATGCTGGCAAAATTCGGTGGTTTCGGGTAGATTGGGCAAGTTTGCCGGCAGCTCGAAATTATGCAGTGCGCCGCGCAGTTGGAGAGATTATTTTATTTATTGATGATGATGTACAATTGCCAGAGGGTTTTTTGGCAGCTCACGCTGACAACTATTTAGAAAAACCCGATGTGGGATGTGTGGCGGGCAGGGTTTTTGACAGAATAAAACTGGATAATTCTGGAGGGGATTTGGCGATCGAATATTTGCCCTCAGAAGCGATGGATGCGGGCATTGCCTGGTATTTTATCGATTTGGTGCATACAGTAAAACCGCAGCAGGTGCTCTCGGCTAGAGGCTGCAATATGTCATTTCTCCGGCAGGTTTTTGCCGAGTGGGGGCTGAGGTTTGATGAGCGCTTTACAGGGAGTGCGGTGCGGGAGGAGTCGGATTTTTGTTTGAGATTGCGATCGACTGGCCTGAAAATTTGGTACGATCCCAATGCGTGTTTAGTTCACTTTGGGGAAGAGAGCGGCGGGTGTCACGATGTCAGCACGCGATCGATCGAATATCAAATCACATTCTATCACAATCACTTTCTGATGGGATTGAAAAATTTAACAGCCTTTCAATGCCTGCGATTTTTTGCCAAACTCTTTGACTGCCACGTTTTGGGAAATCCGCCTTGTTATAAAAGCCACTCGCCCATTAAAATTATAACTAGATTTGCTTTTTATATCTTGGGTTTCCTCAGTGCTGTAAATACAGTAATTCAATCTCTGTGGAATGATGGACAAATTTACACCCATCAAGACAACTTTAACGCTCAATAATTCCCTATTCCTTCCCCCTTCCCCTAAATGAGAATTCTCGTTGCCAGTCACACCTATATTGTGGACATTAACCGGGAAAAATTCAAGATATTAGCAAACCTAGAACCTGATATTGAAGTAACAATTGTAGTGCCGCAGCGTTGGAAACCCGGAGGCGTACAAAATAAAATTATAGAAACGGAATTTTATCAAAATGGTTCCTTTAAAGTCATCCCTGTGTCCAACTTTAGCCAAAACAATCAAGGATTGCTAAGCTTTGGTTGTGATTTAATTAAAGTTTTGCAAAATTTTAGACCCCAGATCATCCAAGTTGAACAAGGTTCAAAATCCCTTGCTTGCGCTCAATTAATTTTATTAAATAAACTGCTTAAATTAAAGGCAAAAAATATATTGTTTACCTGGTGGAATCTGCCTTATCAATTGAATTGGCCTGTGTCAATTTTAGAAAATTACAATCTTCAGCACACCAACGGAATTATTGCAGGCAACCTAGACGGAGCTAAAATTTTGCGGCAGCGGGGCTATCAAGGTGCGGTAAAAGTAATGCCACAACTCGGAGTAGATGAAACTTTGTTTCGCAGCACTGCTAAAGACGCTGATTTATCCAGCAGGTTCGGCATTGCACCGACCGATTTTGTGGTAGGATTTGTAGGGCGATTTGTCGAAGAAAAAGGACTGTTCACTTTAGCTGAGGCCTTGGCAGGGTTGAAAAGAATCCCTTGGAAGTGGCTGTTAGTAGGACAAGGAAAATTGCGGACGCACCTCGCAGAAAAATGTATTGAATGGGGAATCAGCGAGCGAATAATCTGGGTAGAAAGCGTTTCTCACGAAGAGATTCCCCCCTACATTAACTTAATGAACTGTTTGGTATTGCCCTCGCAAACCAGCTATAAATTCAAAACTTTGACCACTGTGGGCTGGAAAGAACAATTCGGTCACGTTTTAATTGAAGCGATGGCCTGTCAAATTCCGGTTATCGGTTCCGACTGCGGGGAAATTCCCCACGTCATCGGCGATGCGGGGTTAATATTCCCCGAGGGAAATGCAGGGGTTTTGCGCGAGTGTTTGCAGCAATTGATGGAGCAACGGCAGTTAGTCGCAGATTTGGGCGATCGGGGTTATCACAGAGCGATGAGCAATTATACCAATCAAGCTTTAGCTGAGCAGTTATTGGAATTCTACAAAGAATTGTTGTAACTTTTAGCTATAATGCAAGTGTTAAATAAAAAAAACTGTGGTAAATGTCTATTCCTCCCGACATACGCTCTTTGGTTAGCGAACTCTACCAGGTACTAGACGATACTGAGCGCCAAGCAACGCAGGGACTTTTTGCACTTAGAAGAGCAATGTCTCTTTTTCCCCAGAATGAAATACTGATGCAATACTTTTCTTCGATCAGTAATTTTCAATTCTGCGTATCAGGTGTTCGCTTACAAGCAGAGCACATTGTGGGCAATGTATTGATGGCTGGTGTGCCCGATGAAGATGTTCAAAAAGCAGGAGATTATTTAGCAGCTTTGCTACATATGGCTCCTGAATCAAGAATTATGATTGACAAAGTAGTTGAGAGATTAGAAGCATTGCCATGAAACAATTACCTGATGAAAGCCTACTCCGGGAAATCCTGGAAATTGTGAAAGCGGCGGAAGCAAAAGCGAGTGAAATGTATGAATTTTCCAAAACAATGGCTCACAATACCCAAATTACAGCAACAAAGAGAGAGGAAGCTGAACAGCTAGACGGGCAGCCTTTTCCAGATAATTAAATTGGTAATGGGAGATGTTGGTATCTTGATTTAAAGAACTATCCCCCATGCGAATTCTCCAAATTATCCCCTCAATTTCTCTCGTCTACGGCGGGCCAAGTCAAATGGTACTCGGACTTTCTGCGGCCCTCGCTTCCCGAGGTATTGATATCACAATTATCACCACAGATTCTAATGGAGATATCGGTCAACTTCCCTTAGATGTCCCCTTAAATCAACCAATACAACAAAACGGTTATCAAATTATTTATTTCCGCTGTTCTCCCCTTCGTAGATATAAGTTTTCTCTAAGTTTATTGCAGTGGTTAAATGAAAATGCGCGACAATTTGACCTGGCTCACATTCACGCTCTTTTCTCACCAGTAACTACCCTCGCTGCTACAATTGCTAGATATCACAAGTTGCCATATATTATGCGTCCCTGCGGTATGCTTGACCCCGCCGATTTGCAGAAAAAAAAGCGCTTGAAACAGATTTATGCCACGCTTTTAGAACGCCCTAATTTAGCAGGGGCAGCCGCAATTCACTTCACAAGTAAAGAAGAAGCTAAAATCTCAGAAAGATTTGGTTTGGGTAGCACAGGCAAGATGCCTGTGTCACAAGATTTGAACTTCACAGGCAAGATGCCTGCGCCACGGGATTTAGTGATTCCATTGGGGGTGACAGCAGGTTTGTTTCCTCAGAGATTGCGGGAATCTCAAGTGCCAATCATCTTATTTATGTCGCGAATTGAACCTAAAAAAGGGCTTGATTTGTTAATTCCAGCATTAGAAAGTATTTTGGCATCGGGCATAGAGTTTCACTTTATTTTAGCTGGGTCAAATACCCAAAATGCTGATTATGAAACACAAATTAAAAGTAAAATATACAATTCAAGCTTAGCAAAATATACAACAATTACTGGTTTTGTGAGCGGTGATTTAAAAGTTGAACTTTTGACAAAAGCTGACTTATTTGTATTGCCTTCTTATTACGAAAACTTTGGTATTGCTGTAGCAGAAGCTATGGCCGCGGGTGTACCTGTGGCCATTTCCGATCGCATACATATTGCCGAAGACATACAGCAAGCAGAAGCTGGTTGGGTGGGGCCTTTGGAAGTAGGGGCGATCGCCAATTCAATTAAATCAGCACTTCTGAATCCCGAAGAGCGCAAACGGCGGGGATTGAACGGCAAAGAGTATGCCAAAAAGCATTATAACTGGGATGCGATCGCCCAGCAAACCATCAATGCTTACCAGCAGATTTTGTCGTCTACTAACTAATGCCACAGCAGTTTACCTTCTGCTTCTTCGCCTGCTGCGAGTTATTGTGCCACTGCTATCAGAATTTGCCGGTGAGATTTTTTCAACGCTGCTATTGCTTTTAAAATTAGTAGAGTCAGAGTTTGAGGCATCTCTGACCGATTTTCTTCTAATTATAATCGGAACATTCAGAGATCGACCGCAAGGTCGGCCGAAGGAGTCTATCTTCCTTCGATAATCGCAGATTGCAGCCTCTGCAATCGGTTCTTGACAATCTTTAATAAAGCTTTGTGCTAATTGGTAATTCTTGCCGTCTCCCTGCTTTGAAAAAAGTTCTCCAGCTTGATTAAAATCTGCTACTGCTTGCGATTTGGTTCCCAACATACAGCGAATAGCACCTCGTTCTAAATAAGCCAAACCATAATTAGGATTAACGCGAATAGCTTGTTCGTAATCCCCGATCGCCTTTTGCTTATCTCCCAATTCATAGTATGCTTGACCGCGACCGAAATAAGCTTCTGCCAAGTTAGGATTAAATTGTAGCGCTCGATCGTAATTGTAAATTGCCTGCAGCTTGTTTCCCTGTTGGCCAGTAGCAATCCCCAATCCGAGGTAAGCTTGAGGTATGTTCGGATTCAGCGCTAAAGCCTGAGTAAAATTGGCGATCGCCCCCGGAACATCTCCCTTTTGAACTTTCAAAGAACCTTGGTTGCTGAAATTTGCAGCTTTTTGAGCGATCGCAACTCTTTGACTGATAACAGCGCGATTGGCCCGGTAATTAGATAACTTATTTTGAGCGAGATTATAAACAGGTGTACGTGAATCGATTGCTTCTAAAAGTGCGATCGCCTCTTGCCATTTACTTTGCGACTGATGCCAAACTTCCATCGGATGAGGCGGTTTTTGCACAACCACAGCAGCTTCCATTGCCAATTGTTGAGCTTTTTCTAGACTTTCTGCAGCCTGTAAATTTTGCGCTACTGGAACCAAACTCGGGCGCAGTTTCAGCAAATCAGCTCTAGCTTGTTGATACCCAAAGCCAGGGAAGTTAGGAATTTTCTCTAAATTGGCGATCGTTTCTTTAAGTCGTTTATCGAAACTTCTGAGCAAATTGACATCCGTGACTTTCTCTGAATTCTGCGTTTCAACGGCCAGTATTTGCGCTTGCTTCAGCGTTTCATTTCCCGATCGCATAAAGGCGCTCATCGCTGCACCTGTCCCTAAAACCAAAACCCCTAAACCTGCTAATAAAGCTGCGGGGATTTTTCGGCTTCGCGAGTTATTAACTTGATTATTAATTAGTGATGGCTGTACCCTTCGAGTCTGACGAGATTGTTGCGCTTCCGGTTCTGACTCTACCTCCAACTCCCAAGCCGGCAACTGCAAATCATCTGCTGCTGTTTCGGCTGTCAACTCGCTACTAATTCGAGCAATATTATGGCTGTTTCCGCTTTTATACTTGTCAACCAAACTCTGCAATCCTGCTTGATATCCTTCTCCTACTGCCTGAAATCTCCACTCTCCATTCTTTCTATACAAACGACCAAACTCTACAGCAGTCTCTCGTGAAAAGTTCTCTTTTAATTCATAGCGAACCAGTTCGCTTCCCGTATCCAAATTGGTAATTTTGATAAAAGCATTTTTGATATTGCTAAAATTTGCCTTAATTTTTTCGGCTTCGTGAATAGTAACCGCAAAAGTTATTTCCTCAATTTCAGCATTAATTTTCTCTAAAATAACGCCGTAAATAGTCTTCTTTTCTTGACCTAGGTTATTTTTGTCAGGAATCGATTGCAGTAGCGAACCGTCACAGGATTGCAGATTATTGTAAAAGATAAAATATTTATCATTAGGTAGTTTTCCGTCAGCACCTAGCATAAAGGCAGAGACATCAATTTCGTAGCTTTGTCCTGCCTCTGTCACCTGCCAACCCAGGGCGATCGCCATTTTTTTCAAACCGGGCGCTTCTTTAGAGATATTAAATCTCTCACCCTTACTTAATTGCATTGCCATCTGCTTATTTGTTAAACATCAAACTTTATAGTGTTCATGTTAATATTAAGTAGCCGCATAATTTAGGCTATTCAATAAAACTTAATATTTTGCTTTGAATAGGGGGCTTGATTAAAAATATGTGCTGCCTGTATCGGAAATTTGTTGAGATTTACTTAAGTACAATTACGTAATTAAAAACCTGAATTTCTCCCAAACGGGTTTCTACAATTGAACTTAATTTGACATTAATTTGAAGCATTTTCATCACTAAGTAGTAAGGTAACAAAGTTACCAAAAGCTCCTGACGAGACTGTTCCGCTTCCGGTTCTGACTCCACCTCCAACTCCCCAGCCGACAACTGCCAATCCTCTGCTGTTCTCGCCGCCAACTCGTGAGGAATTGGAGCAATATTATTACTACTTTAGCTGCAATACTTGTCAACAAAACTCTGCAATCCTGCCTGATATCCTGCTCCTACCGCCTGAAATCTCCACTCTCCATTCTTTCTATACAAGCGACCAAATTCTACAGCAGTCTCTCGCGAAAAATTATCTTTTAATTCATAACGAACAAGTTCGTTTTCGGTATCCAAATTGGTAATTTTGATAAAAGCATTTTTGATATTGCTAAAATTTGCATTAATTTTTTCGGCTTCGTGAATAGTCACAACAAAAGTTATTTCCTCAATTTCAGGATTAACTCTTTTTAAGATAACGCCGTAAATCGTTTTATTCTCTTGACTTCGGTTGTTTTTATCTCGAATCACTTGCAGTACAGAACTGTCACCGGATTGCAGATTATTGTAAAAGATAAAATATTTATCGTTAGGTATTTTGCCGTCAGCACCTAGCATAAAGGCAGAGACATCAATCTCGTAGCTTTGTCCTGCCTCTGTCACCTGCCAACCGAGGGCGATCGCCATTTTCTTTAAACCGGGCGCTTCTTTAGAGATATTAAATCTTTCACCCTTACTTAATTGCATTGCCATCTGCTTATTTGTTAAACATCAAACTTTATAGCGTTCATGTTAATATTAAGTGGGACAATAACTTTTATTTTTTAAGAAAACTTAATATTTTGTCTGTAATAGCCGACCTCATTAAAAATATGTGCTACCGCTCTCCGAAGTTATTGAGATTTACTGAAAGAGAATTACGCAAGCAAAAACCGGGCTTTCTACCAAACCCGGTTTCAACAATTGAACTTAATTTGAGTCTAATTTTGAGCATTTTCAGAACTAGGTGGCAGCGTCACAAAATTACCAAAAGCTCCAACCGTTTGATAGCTTTTTTTGCCTAATTCAGTTGTGTAAATACTGACTACACCTAAATTTTGACGCTGCGTTGTATTGTCGAGCAAGCTTTCGATCGTGTCCCGCTGCGAAGTCAGCAAATTCTTGCAACTGCCGATCAAAGTATCTGCAACACCGCTCAAAGCTTTAGGCACGCGAGAATCTTTGCACACAGTGCTTTCCAACTCGGTTTGGAGTACGCCGGAAGCATAAGTTAGGTATTTGTCTCTCCCAGGATTTGTAAATGCCATGCCGGCGGCTAGAAGAGTCAGAGCCATCGCGACTTTCCCCACATTGCCGAAAAAATTAGAAGTTGGCTTGTTAGTATTCATTGCGTTATCAATATTCATTTTTTTTAGCCCCGTTGATTTATAAGCTTCTCTTGATTTAAACTACACCTCCTCAGAAACAGATTTCCGAAAGGAGGGGACAGTTTTTAGATTGGAGGCCAGTTGCGAGTAAGTCTCTCACTGGTTTACCTCCCTTTTACGTTTACCCCTCCCTCAAATCCGGTAAATCTTCAACAAAACATTTAGCTGGTTCCCAGGCACAGCCTGGAAACGAGGAATTTAAACTTAGTTTCGCTTTGATTTTTGCCTCTCGATCTCCCGCTGTAACTCTTCAATCTGACGGCGCAAAGCCTCCGTCTCGCTGTTAGGCGTTTGGGACTTCACATCAACCGCACCCTCAGCTACAGCCCGCTTGTAGTTCCCCAGCTTAATTTGGCGGTATTCCTCGGAACTGGCCCAGTCTCGCAAATAGCGCAGGCGTTCCACGGGGAAAGGGTGACTCAGCATCACGCCCTGGCCGCCGTTGTAAAGTAAAAACTTATACACTTGGTTGAGATTGTCTCGATCGAGCTCTTGATAGTTGTCAGACTGGCGGATAAATTCTTGCAAACTGCATTGATCGGCATATTTACTGCTAACCCCCGCCAGTTGCATCATCGTCTTCATCACACTGTTTAAGTCATCCGTTACCAACAAAGCCGCCCGGTCTGCCGACAATTCAGCCTTGCGCCGCCACTCGTAAAAAGCGAAAATTAAACCGCTACCGACCATATTTCCCAAACCGAAAGTCATCTCGCCAATTGTCGATGCGACGCTCATCGCCCACATCGCCATTTGATTTAAAGTTGGATGGCCGCATTTAATGTGTCCCAACTCGTGAGCCAAGACTACCCGCAGTTCCGCCTCGTCCAACAAGTCTAAAAGACCAGTGTTTAATACTACATAAGGCTGGTTTTTTCCCAGGGCATCGCTGTTAACCGAGGGATTCTGAGAAACAAACAAACCCGGTTCTGGAAAAATATCTAAAGCCTGCACGCACTCCCGGAATATATGATAAATGCTTGCATATTGGCGGGGCCCGACTTGAATGCTATTTCCCATGAGGTAAACGAATTGCGGTCGTTCGTAGACAAATTCTACAAATTTGCTGGCAATTAAGTCAAATCCAGGCACGCTTCGCAGCGCTTGCTCAGCTTGGCGATCGAGCGGATGCTGAAATGCTTCGCTAGAAATTTCCGTATAAGTAGGCATGGTTGTTGCAAAAATTACAGTTAAGATATCAGTATTGCCGATCGCTGCGGGTGCTAGCTGGTGGCTGACTTATTAATCTTATCGCGACAAATCTGGAACTATTGTAGAACAGGCATCTTGCCTGTTCAAATCATTAAACTATTGTGGAACAGGCACCTTGCCTGTTCAAATTAGCGTTAAAATTGTGAATCTGGTACAGGCGCGATCGAGAAACATCTTTCACAGTGCCTGTCTATCGCCTCACCCAAAAATTGGAACGTGCAAAAATGGCTATCCTGCGACTCGAAAACGGTACAACCTACACTCAACAAAGCGACATTACCCGAGAACTCGCTTCCTTAAACATTCAACTCAACCGCTGGCCCGTGGGTGATAGCGCTGAAATTCAAAATTTGTTAGCGAAAGATGCTCTTGACGACAATCAAAAAGAGCAAGTGCTGCAAGCCCTCGACGGCTACTTTCAACAGTTGTCGGAAAGTGCAGGCTATCAGGATCGGGACTTAATCGTACTGCACCCAGACATTCCCAACCTCGACATCATGCTGTCGAAATTCAACAAGTGCCACATCCACGCCGATGATGAAGTCCGCTATATCGTAGCAGGCGAGGGCATTTTCGGCTTCGTGCGGCCCGACGGCAGCCAAGTCGAACTCACAGTGCAGCCGGAAGAATTTATCAACGTGCCGGCGAATACAGAACACTGGTTTTATTTGACAGCAGCCCAGAAAATTAAAGCGGTGCGCTATTTTACTACCAAAGAAGGCTGGACGCCGGAGTATACCGATACGGAAATTCGATCGCGTTTAGCTGCTGTTTGAACAGTTGACAGTTGACGGTTGACGGCAATCTTCAAATCGTCTAAAAATCCTCAAATCCAGCCTCAATTTTTGTGGTTTGAAGATTGCAAAATACTCAAAGCAACCGCCTCCGCCACCTTAATCCCATCAATCCCCGCCGACAGAATTCCACCCGCATATCCTGCACCTTCCCCAGCAGGATAAAGACCTTCTGTATTCAAACTCTGATAATCTTCCTTGCGTTTAATCCGAATTGGTGAAGAAGTGCGCGTTTCCACCCCAGTCAAAACCGCATCATCCATCGCAAATCCTTTAATCTGTTTGTCAAAAGCCGGAAGTGCTTCGCGGATAGCTGCGATCGCATAATCTGGCAAACTTTCGCTCAAATCAGTCATCACAACTCCCGGCGTATAAGAGGGCTGGACACTGCCTAGCGCCGTGGAAGGGCGATTCGCCAAAAAATCACCCACAAGCTGCCCAGGGGCGTTGTAAGTGCCACCTCCTAACTCAAATGCCCGTTCTTCTAAGCGACGCTGAAACTCAATTCCTGCTAAGGGATGACCGGGATAATCCTCCGGCGTGATACCCACCACAATCCCGCTGTTAGCATTGCGTTCATTGCGAGAATATTGACTCATCCCATTAGTGACAACTCGCCCCGGTTCTGACGCAGCCGCCACTACCAAACCACCGGGACACATACAGAAACTATACACAGAACGATTGTTTTGGCAATGGTGAACCAGTTTGTAATCGGCGGCGCCCAAAAGCTTATGGCCGGCCCGATCGCCAAAACGACAGCGATCGATAATAGTTTGGGGATGTTCCACCCGAAAACCAATGGAAAAAGGTTTAGGTTCGATGTAAACCCCGCGCGAAAACAACATTTCAAAAGTATCGCGGGCGCTGTGTCCCACCGCCAGAACTATATAATTACTAGCAATATATTCTCCGCTGGCGAGGGTAAGTCCCTGCACTTTTCCATTTTCGATGTGGATATCTTCCACACGACTTTGAAACCGAATTTCTCCGCCTAATGATTCAATTTGGGCGCGAAGACTTTGGACAATTCCCACCAGTTTGAACGTGCCAATATGCGGTTTATTAATATATAAAATTTCCGGTGAACCTCCTGCATTCACAAGTTCCGTCAACACCTTCCGTCCATAATGCTGAGGATCTTTAACTTGGCTGTAGAGCTTGCCATCGGAAAAAGTACCCGCACCACCTTCGCCAAACTGAGCGTTAGATTCTGGGTTGAATTCTGCTTTTTTCTTCCAAAATCCAAAGGTATCAACCGTGCGATCGCGCACTGCTTTTCCGCGTTCTAAAAGGATGGGGCGAAACCCCATTTGTGCCAGCATGAGACCTGCCAACATACCGCACGGCCCTGTACCAATCACAATGGGGCGAATCGTCAAATTGCTGGAGGCTTTGGCTACATAGCGATAACTCGTGTCTGGCGTTACCATCACATGAGGATCTTTTTTGAAGCGCGCCAAAAGTTGCTTTTCCTGTGTCGTCTCCACATCCACAATATAGACAAGGAAAATTTCGGGTTTTTTACGAGCATCGTAGCTGCGCTTGAAGATGGAATAGCCGAGCAATTCTTCGGGGGGAATTTGCAGCTTTTTGACAATCGCACTGCCGATCGCATCTTCAGGATGATCGAGGGGGAGTTTTATTTCGGTTATTCGTAACATATAGTGGAAGGAAGAAGGAAGAAGGAAGAATAAAAATCCCGAACAGAAGTATTATAACTATTTAACCGGACATCCTATGGGCGATCGTCCTCGGTCGATCAATTTTTAATTTTTGAGTGGATAATTGAAGAAGCGTTATAATAAACAAAAAATTAAGTTTTGTAAAGACCCTTGACTGCAACATTTACACCCAAAAACAGCCGCACCTGGCACGCTCTCAACCCCCTGTGGCAAGGAGCAGAAGACGCAGTACAGAAGGGTTTGCCCCACACCAAGCTCGCACCGGCGTGGCAAATACTGCTCCTGGGCGACGGTTCCCCTACCCGTCACCTGCAACTGCTGACAGGGGAACCCACAGAAGTAGATGTGATCGATATGTCTTTAGTGGGTGAAGACGCAGACGGCGCGCCCCAGCAAATTGTCGCGGTTCCGGGGCCGCGCCTGCGCCGCCAAGTGTGGCTGCGAACAGCTTCTGGACAGCGTTTAGCCTATGCAACTTCTTGGTGGGAAGCCAGCCACGTAGACGAATATTTACAAAATAAATCTTTGCCAATTTGGGCAAGTTTAGCGAGACTGCGGACAGAATTGTATCGCGATGTTCAGGGCATTTATTGCGGTAATTCGGCTGCTTTGGAATCAGCGTTTGAAGAGTCGGGGCCTTTTTGGGGGCGACACTATTTGTTTTGGCATCACGGGAAGCCATTGACTCTGATTTATGAGGTTTTTTCTCCTTATTTAACTAAGTATTTGGGGCCGATGCAATTGGATGTTGATTGAGGCTGAGATCTTGCACCATTATCAATCAGGCTTTCAGGGCGGGCTAGAAGCCCAACCCCTACTCCCCACAATAAAATTCATCTCTCGCTTCACAGGCATCTTGCCTGTTCTGAAGAAGAGGAAAATCAGGAGGGTGTAGAACAGAAGCTTCTACTTATTTCATTGTTGTTCGACGAAATTTTACTCGCAAACCGTCGCGGGGATGCGGAGTCGGTACTGCGATCAAATGCAAATCTTGATCTGGTAAAAGCTCCCATTCAAACTCCCGAACAATCTTGGCCGCAAACAACTTCATCTCTAACCGGGCAAATTCTTTGCCCAAACATTCCCGCAAACCTCCACCAAAAGGCACGTAACTGAACGGTTTAGCCGAGCGCTCGGAGTTAAATCGATCGGGATCGAAGCGATCGGGTTCAGGATAAAGTTGACTATCCTGATGGGTTTGATTAATTTGAGAAAGCACAGTCCAACCCTTTGGAATTTCATAGCCGCCGAACTCACAAGCATTAATGACTGTCCGAAAAATACCTCCCACTGGTGGAACTAAACGCAGCACTTCTTGCAGCACCTGTTCTAAATAGGTCATTTGTTTGAGTTGTTCCAAGGTTAGGGGTTCCGTAGCGGGGAACTGCTGCTGTTCGGTGCGGACTTTTGCCATCACATCGGGATGTTGGGCTAGGAGAAGACAAAAAGAGGCGATCGCCGAAGTTAAAGTTTCGTGTCCCGCAAACAGCAGCAACAGCACTTGATCTTTTAACTCCTCCAAACTCAAACTATTTCCCTCTTCATCGCGAGCCGAAATCAGCAAACTCAAAGCATCATTGCCGCTAGGGGTTCCTTGTTGTCTGTCTCGAATAATATTTTCAAGTTCTGCCAACAGCAGCTTGCGGCACTTTTTCGCCTTGCCAAACTGAGTCCAAGGCACATCTAAAGGAATCGAAAATAAACCATTACACCAAGTTTCAAAATAATGTCCTAGCGCCGTTTCCGCACCATTATCAATCCCAACCAACAACTTACCCGCCACATCAAAAGTATAATTTCTCAGTTCAGGATACCAAGTCATGGTTTCCATTTTGACCCATTTTTCCAAATAGCGCTGAGTGATATCTTCCATCCCGCCGATGTAGCCAGCCAGCGCTCGCGGCTGAAACGCTTGGTACAGCAACTTGCGCCGATTTTGGTGGTTAGCACCCGTTTGTAATGCCAAGGAAAGGGACCCTAAAAGCGCTCTCGTGCTGGGAGGCCAAGTCACAACAAAATATCGGTTGTCATTGCTTAAAACAAACAACTTAGCCTCTTGGCCACGCATAAACACGGTAGGCTGTCCGAAAAGGCTGGTTTTGAAAAGGGGCCCGTACTGCTGGTGGCGTTTTTTGGCGAATTGGGAATCTTGCAAAAAGTTGATAGTATCGCCAATTAGGGGTAAACCGAAACTGCCGGGAGGTAATGCCATTTGAGATTTGAGATTTGAGATTTGAGATTTTTAATATCATATCAATTTTAGTTGGAGGGTGGGCAATACGCACAGACAAATTTATGATAAAATAACTTTTATCTAGTTGTAGCTTCTCGGGTGCGTCCGTCTTAAGATTAGTACAAGAAAATCGGGTTTTCCAACTGACGATTATTAGTATTTTTGCCGAAAAAATTAAGTTTCTGCCCTTTTAATCGGAATCTCGATTATAAATTCAGTGCCTTTCCCCACCACCGATAAACACTTAATTTCACCTTTATGTTTTTCGACAATAATTGAATGCGAAATCGCTAAACCCATTCCCGTTCCTGAACCGATGCGTTTGGTAGTATAGAAGGGGTCAAATATCCGTTGCTTGACTCGATCGGTGATACCTGCACCGTTATCAGCAATTTTAATCACAGCGAGAGTACCTTCTACCTCTGTACGAATGCGGATAATTCCCGGATTTTCGAGCTTTTCTTGTAACACGTCAATAGCGTTAGCGATAATATTCATAAACACCTGATTCAAGAGTCCGGCGTAGCACTCCACCCGTGGCAGTTGTCCGTATTCTTTAATGACTTGAATTGCTGGGCGATGAGACTCCGTACCCCCTACGCTATCGGGCTGAAATTTCAGACGGTGTTCTAAAATCATCAATGTGCTGTCGATGCCTTCGTGAATGTTAACCTTTTTCATGTCAGATTCATCGAGGCGAGAGAAATTCCGCAAACTACGCACGATATCCCGGATGCGAGTAGCTCCCACCTGCATAGAAGACAGCATTTTCGGCAAGTCGTCTAGCACAAAATCCAGCTCTAAAACTTCTATTTCCTCCTGAATCGCTGGAGAAGGTTCCGGGTATTCATCTCGATACATTTGCAGCAGTTTCATCAGGTTTCTAGTGTATTCTTCTGTGTAGGTAAGATTGCCGAAAATAAAGCTGACTGGGTTATTGATTTCGTGGGCTATCCCTGCTACCATCTGACCGAGACTAGACATTTTTTCTGCCTGCACGAGTTGAGTTTGAGCTTGCTGGAGTTCGCACAGAGTTACTTCGAGTTTTGCAGCTTGTTCTTGTGCTATCCGAGCTGAATCGACGCTTTTAGTGTAAAGTTCAGATTGACTGATGGCGATCGCCAATTGATCGCCAATTGCCTCCATTAACTCCACTTCCTCTTTTGTCCACTTGCGAACCTCCCTGCAAGAAACGCAGCTAACAACACCAGTTAAACCTCCGGCACTTTTAATCGGCAAATCCAAAACAGACTTGCAACCAACCTGCAAAAAGAATTCCCTTTCTACTGGATCGCTGAAAGTTGCAACATCATCTATTTGATAAACTTCCAACTTAGCGATTTTTTGCGGCAGCGTACCCCTTATGTCAGCCGGGTAATAACCCAAAAGCGAGAATAAATCATCATTTTTAGATTCGTGGACGACATCCCAAGCAGGTGGCGAAGCGTCGGGCAAATACCAGATAAACACACAGCGATCGACTTGCAGCAAGTCGCGAATTTGCTGCACAGTTGTTGCTAAAATAGTACCTAAATCCAGAGATTCGCGGATATTGCTAGCTAGCTGATTCAGCAGCGCTTCCTGCTCCGCTAATTTGCGGAATCTCGCTTCCGACTTTTGCAACTGTCTTTGAGATTCTTTTTGTTTTGTAACGTCTAAACCCAAACCGATTAAGCCGATCGCGTTTCCAAAATCATCTTTGACCTTAGTTTTAATTGTCTCCAAATAATGTTTTTTACCATCAGCAAGCTGCATCGCTTCTTCAGCATAACAGGGAATATCCTGGCTCCACGCTTGCGCGTCAGATTCCATGCACGTAGCAGATGCTTCTAATCCCAAAACTTCGGAATAGTGAGATGCTGCTAAAAAACTTGATTCAGGTATAGCCACATCTTCGCAGAAAGTTTTGTTAATTAATAACATCCGCCCGCTAGCATTTGTCAGCCATACCCAGATCGGAGCGTTGTCAATAATTGCCCTCAAAGTTTGCTGTTGTCTGGCGAGAGCTTCTTCTGTTTGTTTGCGCTTAATTCCCAGGGCGATCGTATCGGCACTTGACGCCAAAGCAATCAGCATTGATTCGTTCAACTCCTGGCGAGCAAACATCGCGATTACTCCCAGCAACTGATTGTCAACAATTAGCGGATATCCAGCAAAAGCCACCATTCCTTCTCGTGAGGCCCATTTTTTGTCCTGGATTCGGGGATCTTCTTTCACACAATTAGTGATGTGAGGTTGTCGCTCCAGGGCGATTAAACCAATCTTGAACTCGCCGACAGCAATGCGGCTGTGAGCGCCGTCAATATGAGTATATATCCCCGCGCTTGCTTGCAGTTGCAATACATTTCCGTCTTCATTCAATGTCCAAATCCGAGCAAAGGCAACATCCAAATGGCGCACAACTGCATCGGCGCAATATTGCAAAGTTGTACGCAAACCCTGGTTTTGAGTTAGAACAATTCCCACATCTGCTGTGAATAAAGAAAGTTTCAATTGTTCTGCTAAAGCTTGTTCTGCTATTTTGCGCTCTGTAATGTCCGTAGCAGCACCGAGACGCTGCTTAATTTTTCCCTCCTCTGTTCTGCTAAATACAATATTCCGGCTGACTAACCAGTGCCAACAATTATGTTTGTCGCGCACCCGATATTCGTACTCAATAACTTCGCCGTCGGGAGCATTTTCTAATTGCTGAAAATATCCGGGAAATTTAGCTAAGTCGTCAGGGTGGATGATGGTGGGCAGTAGATTGCTGCCCATGTTTTCAACTTCTTCGGCGGTATAGCCGAGGATGTCACTGATTTCGCGGTTGCTGTAGACATTTCGCTGCTCGCTTTCATCGTAAACAAAGAGAAGATTCGGACTGGTATTGGCAATTCGCTCAACAAAATGCTGACTCTCTTGCAGCGCTGCTTCTGCTTGTTTTTGAGCGGTAATGTCGCGGCCGACACCATACATCAATTCTTCCTCCCAGAAACGGCTACCAGTCCAGGCTATCCACTTGTAAGAACCGTTCCGACAGCGCCAGCGGTTTTCAAACCCAACGGTATTATTCCCCGCAGCAAGACTTTCAGCTTCTTTTAAAGTAGCTTCGCGATCGTCTGGATGCACGAATTCGAGGAAGAGTTGGCCAATCATTTCTCCTGGGGAATAGCCGAGTATTTTTTCTGCTGCTGGGTTGATCAGTGTTACATAACCGTCAAAACTAAGGACGCACAGCAGATCTAGCGAGAGGCTAAAAAAGCGATCGCCCGCGTTAGGTGGGCTGGAGGGGCGATCGTTTTGGGCTACGACAGCAGAGGCGTTTGAGCGGGCCGATACCGCTAAAAAGACAATATTTGCAATTGCCAAAAATCCCAGGGCGAGTTGGCTATCGTAGAAATTATCACCGCTGTTAGCTACGAGCCACCCGTTTAAGAGAAGCAGTACAATTATCAAAATTGAGAATACACTGCCAGGGGCGATCGTCGCTAGGCACATTTTTTTTTCATACTGCTTTCTAGATTCTGATTTTTGTATTGTGGTGACTGCTGCCGTAATTTTTGTCCACAACACTTGCAGCAATTTCACCAATTTAGTGCTTTTGAATTCTTCTAGTTGAACTGAATGTTTCATTCTTTTAATCTAGAGTTACTTTGAGTTGTGCTGATTTAAAAATTACAATAAAGATGTTTAAATATTATAAATATTTCCTATGTGGCGAGTTCTAGTATTCGATAATTACGTAAATTTACGCAATACGAGGCGATAATTAAGTGTATTTACGGAAGTAGCAACCAATCTCTTTTTAGCTTGGGTACCCATTTTATAATTTTTCCGACTCCTCGAGAGAGTTTACTTATAATACTACGCGACATATTGTTGTTAGTCATTGGACATTTGGCCTAATTTAGCTAGTTCTGGACTCTGAAACTCGCACTCCTGGGTGCATAAGCTAATTATGTAGGCGGAGCCTGAAGCTGATTACTGTGTTAGAGTAGCGTGTTATACTCCACTTTGTGCGTCTAGAAATAACAGGGTTTGATGTAGGAAAATACTGCGTGGAGCGCCTTGGCTGTGGGTTGAAAAACCCGGAATGTTAGTTAAGTTCAAGCAGGTAGAATTTGACCATAAATTATGAAATTAAAATCAAGGTAAACTGCTAATTTTTGAAGATAAAATGAAAAAAACTTCGTAGCAGTTTTTCGTAGCCCGATATGTTTGCGCGTAATGGCTAATTAGTAATTGGTAATTGATACCAGTTTAAAAGCCTAAAGCTCAAACGTGTTTCGATTCATCTGCAGGCGATGGGGGCCAAGCTGGGCGACCTAGTTGCTGTTGCCGAATTCGCTCCAAATTCCCTGCTGGAATAGAAGCTATGAGTTGCCGCGTGTAAGCTTGCTGCGGTTGGCGGTAAATGCGCTCAGCAGTGCCAATTTCCTCGATTTTACCTTTGTTCATGACGATCGCGCGATCGCTCATAAACTTAACCACGCTCAAATCGTGAGAAATAAAAATATAAGTCAGTCCAAACTCTGTTTGCAACTCCTTCAGCAAATTTAAAACTTGCGCCTGCACCGACACATCTAATGCTGAAACCGACTCATCGCAAATAATAAACTTAGGATTCAAAGCCAAAGCTCTAGCAATACAAATTCGCTGCCGCTGTCCGCCCGAAAACTCGTGAGGGTAGCGCCGCATAAAATCGGGATTTAAACCCACTCTATCCAACAAATAAGCCGCGCGCTCGCGCTGTTCTTTCTGGTTCTTACCAAAGCGGTGAATCACCATCGGTTCCATCACCGCATCCCCAACATTTAGGCGCGGATCGAGAGAACTAAAAGGGTCTTGAAAAATAATTTGCAGATCGCGCCGCAGCCACCGCAATTTGCGATCGTACTCTTTTTTCATCCGATAATTACCCATCCACTGCGATGCCGAACTACTTTTGGCAGGAGGCGTAATTTCTTGACCTTCAAAAAACACTTTACCGCTGGCTATCGGAATTAATTGCAGCAAAGCTCTCGCCAAAGTAGATTTGCCGCAGCCTGACTCGCCCACCAAACCCAAAGTCTCGCCTGGATAAACCTCAAAAGAAATATCGTTGACCGCCATAAATAAGCGTTTGGTTTCGCCAAACATTCCCTGCACCGGAAAACCGACTCGCAAGTTATTAACAGCCAGTAAAGGCCCGGAAATATGCGGCAGCCGAGGCGGTTTTCCGGTTGTAAAAGCGGGATTTCCCCCGCTGCTGTCGCCGTCTACATCGGCATTTTTCTCGACAATTACTAATTCGCCGCTAGCATTTGTGGTGACATCCATAAAATCGGAAACTGTCGGCAAGCGGCGCCTTTGCCGATCGAGAGTTGGGCGGCAAGCTAATAAACCTTTTGTGTAAGGATGTTGGGGATTGCTGAAAATTTGTTCGATCGCACCGCACTCAACAATCTTGCCTCGGTACATCACCGCCACCGTATCGCCAATTTCCGCAATGACGCCCAAATCGTGGGTAATAAAAATCATTGCCATGCCTCTAGAGTCTCGCAACTCCCGCAGCAAAGCTAAGATTGTTGCCTGCACGGTTACGTCCAAAGCCGTTGTCGGTTCATCAGCAATTAATAAAGTTGGATTGCAAGAAATGGCCATTGCAATCATCACGCGCTGGATTTGGCCGCCTGAGAGTTCGTGGGGATAGCGATCGAGCATAGCTTGTTTTTGGCCGTTGACGAGCTGCATCAAATCGCGATCGTCCTCCATAACTGCTTGATTCCCCGCAGCAGTCCGGGAGTGCTCTTGCCGCAAAGCCAAACACCGCTGCCTGATCTCATCGTCGCCCGGTAGCAGTTTCACTTCTTGCAGCAGAGAAGCGGCTTGACGCCGCGCTTCTGTCTGCGATACCTGTTGGTGCAAACAAATGGCTTCTGTGAGTTGAAATCCGATCGTATAAACGGGATTTAGCGAACTCATCGGCTCTTGAAAAATCGTCGCAATCTGGCTGCCCCGGTATGTTTGTTTTTCCCTGTCCGGCATTTCCAGCAGATTCACAGGCCCATTGCTAGCGCCGTCTTTTGTCGAATAAAACCAAATTTCGCCGTCGATTTTCGTTGACGAACTCGACAGCAAACCCATAACAGCGAGGGATGTTACCGATTTTCCCGATCCCGACTCTCCCACGATGCCCAGAGTTTGCCCTCGCTTGACCTCAAACGAAATGCCGTCAACCGCTTTGACGGTTGCAGACGCATCGCCTGCGTCCGCAGATTGAAATTGAACCCGCAGGTTGCGAACTTCTAGGACGGTTTCACTCATGGAGGTCTATGGCAGTTAAATGGAGATTAAGTGGATTGTAGCAGGGCCTGCTGAAGGCAGAAGGCAGTAGGAAGATTTTAAGATGGCTTTGCATAACAGATGGCGAAAGCTAACATTCTTCGCAACGCTTCGCCGTGGATGAGTTTTGAATTTTAAATGGTTTATAACTTAAAACTCAAAACTCAGAACTACTGGAGTGCCTTCTGCCTGCGAGTAATTTTCCTCAAAAACCAATGATTTGAGTGTCAGCAGGCAGTGCAGTGGCCTCGGAGACCTTTTTAAACACGGTTGCCTGTTCGTTTAAGGAATTAGGTCTCGCCTGTCCGGGATTAGTGCCTTGCAACTGAAGGCGCATTTGACCTTCGGGAGTCAACTCAAAAACAGTCTCAACGGTTTCTGTGCTGCTGAGGCCGACATCAAGGTGCATCGGTTTTTCACCGAGATTAACTTTGTACCTCATTTCTTTGGCGCGGGCGGCTCCGTCGGGGCCTTTAGCCATGAGAAACAATTTGCCTTCTGGGGCAAAGACGAAGGTGAAAGACTGACCGGAGGGGACTGTGCCTTGCCATTGACCTAGGAGTTGCTGGTCGATGCTGCTAGCGGCCGGGGCTGCTGTTTCTTGGGCAATTATTGGTGCTGCTGCGGATGCGGGGCCGTGTGAAGCGGTGAAGCTGGCGAGGATGCCGAAGCAAAGGCCACCTGCGATCGCTTTACCAATCATTTTTGAATTAGACATGAGACCGATCTAAAAATTGGTTATTTGTTTTGTACACTGTAGCGGTAAAACCGTACTTTGTTTAGTTTAAATTTCTTTTAGGCATAGATATAAGTTGAGGTTCGCACCTGCAACGCCGCTGTCATCCCCGGACTAAAGCTTTTCCTGAGCTTGTTGAAGGGTCACGGGGCTTTCAGTTTTTTTTCTTGTAAAATCCCCTACAAATCCGGCTAAAGCTGCACAGTTCGCTGTTCTGAGTTGATTGTTTTTAACTCAAAACAGCTAACTGACTATTGCGTTCGATCGCACCCTCAGATAGTTTGTCAAATCGATCGCATTAATAGTCTTTCATTAATTTTTTTCAGGATCGGGTTCGACTTGTTCTGTCGGAGATTCCGGCGCGGGTTGCTGTGGATTTCGCGATCGTTTCATTCGCTCCAATGCCTCTGCGTAAGACCAAGCCACGCTCACAAGAAAAGCTTTCGCCATGCCGGACAAATTTTGTGACTCCTGGGTTTCAGGCGCTTCAGCTTTTTGGTTGCCGTCGTTCATCATGTTTTTGTTTTCTCCCGGGCAGGTTTTTCTAGCGATTTTTTGCAGTTGGCGATCGATACCCACAACTTATGAATTTTCTTGCACCGCACCCTAATTATCTTTGAGGATATGACCTTGATTACCACGGATAATATCATAAATACGCTGATTGGATGACCACATCAGAAAGAAACCTTAACTTCGCTGGTTGCCCGCAGCACAGACTCTTGCAGGAAAGTGCGCTTGTAAGTTTCGATAATTTCATTAATAGCTTGATTTTTTTCAGGACTACTTTCATAAATTAAAATAACTATTTTAGTGTTTTCTCTAATCAGAATACCCGCTCTGTTGAGAAACTGCCCGGAGCCGTCTAATACGGTTAGCCCTTCCCGAAAGCGAGGGGTAATAACTGCTGTGACAAACTCCTGCCATTCTGATTCAGAAATTGTCTCGCCTCCCGGTTTTGTTAAGCCAAAATAGAGTTCATCTTTGAGGAGATTTGTTTGCTGGGCATTAATATCCGAAGTTTCGGGAAGTTGAGCGCGGGCAATTGTTGCCGGAGAAACAGGCAGGATGAACAGCAGGCCGGTCAAGCAAAGACTGTTAAAATGTTTATTCATCAGGAATTACGTGGAACTTCTATATTGTGGGCCGTTGTTTCTAGCGTGCCCTTGAAAGGATGATTGAGAATACTGCAATATCTCAGTTTTAACCACCGAGTTTGAGCAACGGGCTTTTAACGCGAATTTGATTTAATTTAACAGAAAAGACTTCCAACTCAAAAACCCAGTTTCTCAGGTGAAACTGGGTTTTTGAGCATCTGTTCTAGTTTATGTATGCTCGCCTACTTGATTGCGTCTGTCGTATTAAGTAGCTCAACTTATTTAAACGTCAAACTTTCCATGTGTTCAGAAACCCGGAAGGGCGAGCACTCTTGGCTGCCCCCCGAAAGCAATCAGGTTTCTCAGTGTTATATTTTTTAGGTGGAGCTACTAATCCTTTAATTCGCGGATACTTCTCTTAGCAGTGTCTTGATACATCTCCCCCATCTCTTTCACGGCTGCTCCTGCCTCTTGGCCAATCTTCTGAGCTCGATCGCCGGGAGAGTCTGAGGTTTCGCGAGCTTCTTGCCTCCATTCGCGCGTGGTTTGGGGTCTTTCAGGATTGTTGAGCTCAGATTTTGAGCTTGCTTGCGTGGCAAAACCTTTGTTAGTGCGTCCCGAATCAACAGTGGTTGTCAGCACCAGAAAACCGACTAGGACAACACTCAAAAAACTCTTAATTTGAAAGCCCTTAAGCAGGGAACTGATGCGAGCAATGGCTGTGGAAATCAAATTCATCTCAGTAATACTCCCTAAGTTGATTGGTGATAATTTTCAACATTTTTTCATCTAATTGACTCGCTCCAAAATCAGCAGCTAATGCGAGGTAAAGCCAACTTAGCTTTAACTTCCGATTAACCACCTAAATAGAGTTATAGGTTAGCGATAAAATCTGGTAGACACGCCACCTATGTGTCAGCCAATTAGCTTTTTCACACATGAATATCACCTTAACAGCAGCCAAATAGTTCTACCTCTAACTAAAGTCATAACTTAGTTAGAAGAAAAAAAAATATTTTTCAGCACAGGGTTAGACAATTTTTAATCAATCCTGCTCTGCAAAGCAAATTCTTATTGCAAGCGATCGCCCGTTTTTACGTCAAACCAGTGCAGCAACTGAGGCGGAAAAACCAGCTCTACAATTTCGGAATTCCAGTGGCGGTCATTTGGCAGCAAAGCCCGCACCGTTACTGACTCCAAACCTTTAACTCGGACGCTAACTAAATTTTGCATTCCCAAGTTTTCCACTAAAAAAACCTCACCTTTAATTGCCTCTGTGGCCGACATCTTACCGGCCTCTGCATCTGCAAAGCCGACGTGTTCCGGGCGAATTCCTAACACAATTTCTGGGGGCACAGTCGGCATATTTGGTAGTCGAACTCGAAAATCGCCCAACTGAGCAAAATTTCCCTGGCATTTAAGCACTAGCAAATTCATTTGCGGGCTACCCACAAAACCGGCTACAAACTGATTGGCAGGACGGGTATAAATTAAGTGTGGCGGGTCTAGTTGCTGAACGTTGCCGCTGTTAAGAACTGCGACTTTTGTAGAAAGCGTCATTGCTTCGGTTTGGTCGTGAGTGACGTAAACTACAGGAGCTTTTTGGGAGGAAAATAATTGTTTGAGTTCTGCCCTAACTTTTTCCCGCAATAATGCGTCGAGATTGCTCAAAGGTTCGTCGAGCAAAAATACTTCCGGTTGGCGCACTAATGCTCGGCCGAGGGCGACTCGCTGCCGCTGTCCGCCTGATAATTTGCCGGGTTTGCGATCGATTAATTCCGTCAATCCTAGGGATGCTGCAACTTCTGTCACTAACCGATTGATGTCGCTGGAGGAGATTTTGCGAAGTTTGAGGCTCGATGCCATATTCTCGTATACTGTCATGTGCGGATAAAGCGCGTAACTTTGAAAAACCATTGCAATATCGCGATCGCCCGGTCTGAGATAAGTGACATCGCGATCGCCAATTCTAATCTCGCCCCTAGTTGGCTGTTCTAACCCTGCAATTAACCGCAGTGTCGTAGATTTGCCACACCCCGACGGCCCCAGCAAGGTTAGAAATTCTCCTTCGCTGACATCCAAACTAATGTCTTTTACGGGAACTACTTTAGGGCTGTAGGTTTTATTGAGGTTTTTTAGTTGCAATTTTGCCATGATTTTTAAAGTGTTGACTGTTGACTGTTGACTGTCTTGTTTGACTCGTTCCCAGCCAGAACCCAGGAACCAGTTCAATCTAAAATCTAAAATCTAAAATCTAAAATCGATTTATCCTTTTACAGCCCCCGCAGTTAAACCCTGAACAATGCGCCGCTGGAACACTAAAACCAGCAAAACTAAGGGCAAAGTTCCCAAAACGGTGGCTGCGGCGATCGGGCCGTAAGGAATCTCAAATACTGACACCCCGCTGAGTTGAGCCGTGGCGACTGGGATTGTTTTTAGAGATTCGCGAGTCATAAATGTTAGTGCAAAAATAAACTCGTTCCAAGCTGAAATAAATGTCAAAATTCCCGTTGTGACTAACGCGGGAAATGTCATCGGTAGCACGATTTGCCACAGCATTTGGAAAGTGTTGTATCCGTCTACTTTAGCCGCATCTTCCAAATCTTTGGGCAACTGTTGAAAGAAACTCCGCATTACCAAAATTGTCAAGGGCAGATTGATCGCTGTGTAAGGAATAATTAATGCTAAATAATTATTGCCTAAATCCAAAGCTTTGACAATTTCCAGCAGTCCCAAAAATAGCAGAACTGCCGGAAATAGCGTTACAATCGTCACAGTTGCCAGAATTATTCTCTCGCCCCACAACCGCAACCGGGCTAAAGCGTAAGCTGCGGGAGCGCCTACTGCTAAACACAGCAATGTTGAAGTAATGGAAACAAAAGCGCTATTTAAAATATAAAGGGCAAACGGGCGGCGCTGGAACAGCGACAGGTAATGCTCGAAAGTAATTCGTTTGGGAATGTAGATGTTGGGAATCGCCGAAATATCTGCATTTACTTTGAAAGAAGTTAGCACCTGCCAGATAATAGGTGCGAGGAAATAGGCGACAATTAAGAGCGCTGAGATTGGCAAGATTAATTGCCGGATGTTAAAGGTTTTTTTCGTGGGTTGTTCGCGGGCTATCGACATAATTTATACCAATCAAATAAATGTGCAACTGTGGGTTATCTAAAATCCAAAATCCAAAATGTAAAATCGTCTTAGTTTCCTCCGGCTGCATTGATGCGGGCTCTCGATAACAGGTAAGCGGCGATCGCAACTGCTGCCACTAACAGCAAAAAAGTACAAACCACCAAAGCCGCCCCGTACCCAAAGTCTAAATACCTCATTACCGTGCTGTAAATGTAGATAGAAACCGTCTCCGTTGCCCCCGCCGGTCCCCCTCCCGTCATCACCTGAATCAAGTCAAAAATGCCGAAAGACTGGGCAAATCGAAACAGCAAAGCAATCACAATTTGGGGCATCAGCAGGGGCACAGTAATTTGACGGAAACTCTGCCAGCTACTGGCGCCGTCAATCGCGTGGGCTTCGTACAAATCACCGGGAATTGATTGCAATCCCGCTAGCAAAAGCAAGCTGACAAAGGGCGTAGTTTTCCACACATCTGCTGTAATCACTGCCATCATTGCCAAAGTCGGATCTCCCAGCCAGCTAATGCTATTTTGAATCAATCCTAATCGCCTCAAAATGTCGTTAATTACGCCGTATTGGTCGTTAAAAATCCACGCCCAAGCTACTCCCATCAATGCAGTGGGCAATGCCCAAGGCAGGAGAGAAATTGTGCGAACAATGCCGCGCCCTGTGAAAGATTGATTTAAGACTAAGGCAATGCCCATACCGAGAATTAATTCCACCAAAACAGAGACGACTGTAAATACTGTGGTGTTGCCTAAAGTTTGCCAGAAACGCCCGTCGCCTAACATTCGACTGTAGTTAGCAAAACCAGAAAAAACCAGTTTTAATTCAGTACCGAGGTTTTGGGTGAATAAACTCAGCCAAAAAGCGCGCAATATTGGGTAAGCAAATACTAGCAGCAGAATTATCAAAGCTGGTGCTACTAATATCCATCCGGTTGTTTGTTCGCGCTGTCGCATCTTGTCTAATTGCATAATTTTCACCTTTAATTTATTTTTGGGCGGGCTAAAAGCAATGCCCCACAATTGAATTAACTTTTTGTGGAACAGGCCCGAAAGCCTGTTCGGGCGGGCAAGATGCCCGTCCCACAATAAAAAAAATCACTCTTCGCTTCACAGGCATCTTGCCTGTTTCTGACAGAGGCAAGAGGTCAAATTTATGAAGTTTGGGGTTGTTTCAAACTGCCTAATAAATTGCGCGTTTCGTTAGCTGCTGCTTTCATTGCTTGTTCTGCACTCATTCTCCCGGTAAAAGCTGAACTCAAATAACGCTGCAAAATATCAGAAGCTTGAGCGTATTGTGCCAGGGGCGGGCGCAAAGCTGGCCGTTCCACTACTTTTAGCAGTTGCGGGTAGTGGGGATATTTTGCGACTATTTCTTTGTTGGTAAATAGTGATTTGTAACTGGGAATTAAACCGGTTTGTAAAATAAATTTGCGCTGGGTTTCCTCGCTAGTAAGGTACTGAATTGCTTTCCACGCTTGTTCTGGATGTTTTGAGGTTTTGGCAATTCCCCAGCCCCAGCCGCCCAAGCAGGAACCGCCTGTTTTACCGGTACTGCTGAGCATTGGCTCGATCGCAATTTTGCCTCTAACATTCGATCCTTCGGCATTTGCCAGCTTCCAAACATACGGCCAGTTTCGCAAAAACAGCGCTTTGCCATTTTGAAACAACAGCCGGGTTTCTTCTTCTCCGTAGGTGGTGACACCCGGAGGAGAGATGCCGGAGGCGATCGTATTTTTGAGAAATTCCACTGCTTTAATTGCCTCCGGTTTATCTAACCCAACTTCAAAAGTTTGAGGGTTAGCCCAGAAGCCACCAAAACCGGAGAGCACTTCGACAAACATCGCAGATACTCCCTCGTATTGTTTGCCTTGCCACAGATAACCCCAAGTAGCTTTTCCCTGTTTCTGCAAGTTTTGAGAGATTTTTACCATCTCTTCAAAGGTTTTCGGGGCTGGAATTTTCGCTTGTTCTAAAATGTCTTTGCGGTAATAAAGCATTCCGGCATCGGAAGCGTGGGGAATTCGGTAAAGTTTGCCTCGATACCGCCCGCCTTCGACGTTACCTTGGATGAATTTGGAAAGTTGTTCCGGGGGAATTCTGTCTGTCAAATCGCTTACCCAACCTGCGGCTGCAAATTTGGGAACCCAGACAATATCCATGTTGATGATGTCGTAGGGCGATTCGCCTAAAAGAAAGGCAGATGTATAAAGATTTTCTATGAGGTTGGTGTCAAAAGGCCCTTCTATGAGGTTGATGCGAATGTCGGGGTTTTTCTGTTCAAATTCTTTGACAAAGGGTTTCCAGTTAACAATGTCTTGGCCTTGCATTAACATGGTGAGCACGACTGGCTGTTGAGTCAGTGCCGGCAGAATAAATAAAAGCAAGACGGCGGTTAATGTGGCAGCGAATAAGGCTAAAAGACGGGGACGCTTCTGGCTTCGTTGCTGCGGGGAATTTATGTTTTGCATTTGCTTTTGAGAAATGGCGCTGCGATCGCCTTATTTCTCTCATAACTCGCTTTCTTTTGTTTCGCTGGATTTACCGAGTTTATGCAATAAAAGTTTAAGTAAACTTTAGCTTACTTAATAATGCTTGAGTCAAAAGTGCAAATTTTGATTGAACTGATTAGATGGCGAGTTAAATCAACATCTATCTACAGATAGATATTAAACCTATTACAAAAATCATCAACTATCTTGAGATTATCTGCGTTTATCTGTGTTTATCTGCCTGTAATCTACGGTTGATCCTTCAATCAAAGATTTATGCAATTCAAGTATATTGAGAACATTTAAATAAATAATTCTTCCTTCTTCCTTCTTCCTTCTAAACACAAAAAACACCGCTCCTCAAAACAGGAGAACGGTGTATAGGGGGTGTTATGGGTTGTTGTCTGGGATTAACCTTAACAAATCACGATCGGCTGAGGCTATGCCTTGTGATGGTTCAAAAATTGGCACAAACCTGCACGATCGCCCGCCGCTCGATCGAGCTTTGGGATTAGCCCAACCATTCCACAACGGCATCCTGCTTGGTATTGGTGCGCCGTTCTGGGGTTTCGCGGTTGAATTTCAAGTGGATGGCGCGGTTTTGTTCGCCGTCTGCTGCTACTGCAAAAATCGGATAGTCGATTAAGCCGTCTTGGAAGGACATCTGGAAGCGGAAAGTGCCGTCAGCATTGAGTTTAATCGGCTGTCCGCCTACGTAGACGGTAGCGTCGGGTTCGGTGGCGCCGTAGACGATCAGTTCGGCATCCGCAACTAACCAGAACTGGCGAGGGCGCATCGGGGCGGCAAAGCCAACTCCCGACATACCGACACCCGACATACCGAAACCGGACATTGTGAGACCGGACATACCGACACCTGACATGGTGAGGCCGGACATACCGACACCTGACGCGGTAAGGCCGGACATGGTGGGAGCCGCCCACATTCCGACGCCGGAGGGGAACACGTAGGAACTGAGGGCTTGTTCGTGGATGCCGACTTGCTGGACCGAACCGGCGACGTGCTGCATGGAACCGAAGATAGAACCCGCTACGCGCATGGATTCGGCAGATTCTGCCATGCCGAAGATTTGTTCGTAGATAGCATTTTCGGTGCTGAAACCAAAGCCATTGGCTGCTTGTGCCATTTTCTTTGCCGGAGGAACCAGTTCGGCGAAAGTTTTGCCTTGCAACTCTTCTTCCCAGTCGAGGGTGATGAATTGATCTTCAATCCAGTCGCTGGGATAGACGGGAGGAACGCGGACTTGGGCAGATCGGGCTAATACCAGCCAGCGACCATCTGCACAGCGGTAGCCGATGTCGATCGCGTAGTCCCGATCGCTCACGGGGATTGGCACATACCATTCCCGTGCCAGTTCGTCGCAGGGATATTCTTGAATACTGTGCGGGCTTTGAGTGTCGAGGTTAACATCTGTAACGTCGTAGATCCGCAGGGCGAGTTGCTGTCCTCCTTGGCGGCGCATTTCTTCTTTGCGATCGTTGGGAATGTCCCAGTAAGTGTAGGCCCATTCAGGATCGCGGGGCATTAAAACCACCCGGCTTTCGCCGTAGCCGTTGGGCAAATCTGCTAAACCTTCGTCTACAGACGACAAAGAACCGCCTGTTCTATCTTCTTGACCGAGTTCAAACTTTGCTGCTTCCACTGCTTCTTGTGCCTCTAGTTTGCGAGATGGGCTGTAGGAAAATTTGGTGCGCTGAATTTCTTGAATTGATGCCAGGAGTTGCGATTTCCGCATCCGGCTGTAGCGAGAGACTCCACATTCGCTAGCAACTCTGCGGAGTTGTCGCAAAGTCATCTCTTCTAATGGTGGGCGTTCTTTTGCCATGAGTTCGTTCTCCACTAATTTGGGATGGCGGGTTAGATTTTTTCTTTCAACACAAGTGTGTTGACTTTTTGAGTTAGAAACTCTTTTAAATCCACATATTATCGAGCTTCCAAATCTCTCCAACCTTTGAAGCCTTGCTTGTTTTTAGCTTGTCTTGTCCCCCATGCGATCGAGGGTTTGGACTTATTGGCTTCTGCGCGCACCGTCCGATCTAAATAAAGCTTTATCTGTCGATTCTTGATTGACAAGATCGACTTTGTGAGTGCGACCGGTGCTGCTAGCAACGCTGTGCTAGCAGCACACGCGCTATTCGACTCCCAGGCCTGCTTAATTCAAGCATTTCTTTGGGATCGCTTTGTCATGACTTAATGTTGCAGACAACTTGCGATCGGGTCAAGGGGTCTTTTCCCTCAATCCTGGGTACTTATACGCATTTTCGTGATTTTGGGGATCAGATTGTCAGGGAATCTTGACATTTTGGGGAGTAGGGGGATCGGTGGTGAAGCGAATGTCAGGATTTGATGACATATTGCGATAGGGGGCTTTTGATGGATTTGGAGGGTGGGGGCGATCGTTTAGATATGTCAGCGATCGATGCAATCCGACTCCTCGAAACCGGGTTTTTTACGAAAATACTTCGTTAGACCATCGCAGATTCGGTAAAAAACCCGGTTTCTTGGCTCCCAGCGTCCACGACTATATAGGAATCCTAAATGATTCACAAAATTTTATAATTTATAATGGTTGTGGAGTATAATACTTGCATAGGGAATATTAATAAAAAAAACAATATGTGTGAGCAACAACATTTAAAAGAGTTAAATGATTTTATAGATAGCAACCCAGCTCCGATACAAATGAAGTGAGCTTTGAGAGTTAATGATGTGGATTGAGGGGATGCCTTGTTCTAAAATACAAAAAATATTAAATGTATCAGCAACATTTATCAGTCAATGCAAAATGAAATTTATCGAAAATGGAGTTGAAGAATTAAAACTGAAGTATCAAGGGTCAAACGCCTATCTCAGTCAAGCGCAACGCCGGGAGATTATTAATTACTTAGATCCTCAAGTGTATTTAAGCCTACAGGAGTTTCGAGAATATATAGAAGACAAGTATGATGCTCGCTTCAAATCAAACTTATTATACATTAATTACTTGATGAAGCAAAGATTAGCTGGAATGAAACTCAATAAAATAACAAAAAAATCCTTAATTGGTAGAAACAAAAAAGATAGAAATAGAGAGAATTTCGGCAGAAAAACGAGACAAGATAGAAGCTGGAAAACTTGTCTTGTGTATGATTGATGAATGTCATCTACTGTGGGGAGATGTCTGTGGATATGTTTGGGGAAAGACTAAGGTAAGAATAGAAGTACCCATGACAAATCAGAGACAAAGGCAAATATATTTTAGTGCTCTCAACTATCAAACAAAAGAATTTTTGGTTCGACAATATGAAGCCGGAAATTCAAAAAATACACTTTTATCATAATGTTAAACAATAAAATTCCCAAAGAGTATGTCTACAAAAAATCATGTTTTATTATTACCAGGAAAACTAGCCTACTTGAAGGCTTTGCGTCCAAGGCAATGGACAAAAAATCTCATTGTCTTTGCTGCACCTTTGTTTGCCTTTAGCATCAATTTACAATCATTACTAGGTAGCCTGTTGGCTTTTGCATTATTTTGTGGAGCGTCTAGTAGTTTCTACTTAATTAATGATCTTGTCGATATCGAAGCCGATCGTCAACATCCCGTCAAAAGGCAGCGACCGATCGCATCCGGCTTAGTTAGCATTCCCGTCGCGATAGGGATGGCTGTTTTGCTATTAGGTAGCGCTTTGACTCTTAGCTGGTTAAGGACTCCTCAGTTAGGTGCAAGCATTACCGCTTATGCCTTATTGCAAGTTGCTTATAATTTTCGACTTAAACGGATGGTGATTTTGGACATTGGCGCAATCGCCACCGGATTTGTTCTCAGAGCCTTTGGTGGTGCAGCAGCTACAGGTGTAGTTTTATCATCTTGGTTTCTACTCTGCACAGCAATGCTAGCATTGTTTTTAGGGATTGAGAAGCGCAAAGCAGAACTGCGATTGACACAACTCAAAGGTAGCACACCTCGTTCTGTCCTCCAACGCTACTCCTTACCAATGTTGAATAGCATGGAAAACGTTGTTACTTCTAGTACAATTGTAACCTATGCACTTTGGAGTTCAGGCCCCTATATGCGTGGAGCATCCACTTCTTGGATGCTACTGACAATACCATTTTTACTCTATGGCATTTTTCGCTATCAACTACTAAGCGAACCCCAGGAAATTTCTCTTAACAGTGATACTAATATTGAGCAAGGAGGTAGCAGTGAAAGACCTGAAGAAGTTCTCTTAAAAGACGTGCCAATACTACTCACGGTTATCGGTTGGGTTCTCACCTGCTTTACGATTTTGTGGCTAAAACATCAATCACTAATCGACTAAAAATTTCAAGATCAACATTTTGGGAATAGGGAAATGGGAAATTTAAAGAATTTGTTGCTAAAGTTACGCCAGATAGGAATCAAAAGAAAACTTCCTACATTGGCACACGGAGCAGATCTACTAGCTCAAATTGAGATTAACTGCTTGAGAGAATCTGGAATTAAAGGAATCATTCTCGATCTAGACGACACGATCATCTCTGAAGATGACCAGTATATTTATCTCCGGATCCAGAGGATTGGATTACACAGACAAAATTTGCATGGTTGCATTTGTTTATTCTCTCAAATGGGAAACGACATTATCGAGTTAAATATTGGTTTCATAGTCTAAACATTCAGGCGATTAGTCCAGCCCCAAAAAACTTTTCCTTCTGCATTTACCAGGCAATTGCTTATATACAACTTAACCATAAACAAGTAGTAGTAATAGGTGATAGTTTACATACTGATGTTTTAGGAGTATGGCTTTCGGGATAGTGGTGTCTCAAGGTTTATACACTACCACATCCGCCTAGATGGTGGGATAAAATTGCCGGGGAATGGGTACATAAACCTTATCTCTACCTTAAACAACTTGGGAAAATTTATGGTATATTTGAAGATAAAATGTTCTTATATATAATTATTTACAGAACCCATTTGACATCTTTATTTTATTGTATTGCAGTATGGCCCACTGGTTGGGGGAGGGGTTAATGTTAAGTGTAATTTCAGCTATCACTTTCACTAAATCTGTTTAATTGTCATTCTAATTCAGGAAAAAAGTCCTGTCAGAACAGACTACATGAATTTTCGTAAATTCGCGCTCGTAGGCAAAGGAAAATGAAAAAATTAATTCAAGTTGGTCGTCAAATTTATTGCGAACATCAAATACACTTCAACGTCTTTATTTTTTTCTGGGCTTTATTTGCTCTAAGTAATAGTGGATTTGATACTTCTGAAGGTGTATCCCATTACAAAGTCGCAGTTCAAATAGTTAAACACGGACAGTTAGGTTTTGATAAGTTACCGTCAGGAGTATTTCAATTGGCACCTAATGGCAAAGCTTATGGGTCTCATGAAATTGGCAACACTCTTTTCATACTACCAACAGCATTGATAAATGTGATGCTAGAAAATGTTTTATCTAGATTTGTCAGTCTAGATAAAATAGTATTACTACAAAATTTTATTTTATCTTTTCAAGCCGGTGTTTATTCAGCAATTACAGCCACAACCTTCTTTGCGATATTGTATACTAGATTTTTGGTAGCAAAAATCCCCAGCTTTTTAGCAACATTATGTCTGGCACTGACCACATATTTTTGGACTTATTCTCGCAACTTATATGACGGTGTACTCTGTGCCACACTGTTGACAGTATCTTTTTTTCTCCTATTAACATATCGGCATAAAAATACACCCCAGTATTTAGTTGGTTGTTTTATTTGCCTAGGATTCGCTTTTATCACTCGTATATCCATGATATTAGCCATCCTAGTAACTTGTGCTTATTTGTTAATCGTTTATCGCTCAACATTAGCAACACGCATTCAGGGATTGTTCTTAGCAGGATTAACATTGTTACCTTTTATCGCGTGGCAATGTTGGTATAACTATCTTAGAACAGGAATATTTTATAAATCGCCTGTACAAACAGCAGTATATGCACACAATAACGCTTTAGACGGAAATATTTTTGTAGGAATAGCAGGTATACTCATTAGCCCAGGGAAAAGTCTATTGATTTATGCACCTTTACTAATTTTGTCTGCATTCCTGTTTAAGAAATTTTATCAAGAACATCAGAAAGAAGCCATATACATTGGTGCTTTAACAATACTATGGTTTCTACTTCACAGTAGATTAAGAAGTTGGTATGGCGCTTGGGGATGGGGGCCAAGGCACTACATTACTATTTTGCCTTTAATATTTTTACCATTTGCGGTCAATATTGAGTATGTACTGAGAGACAAACTTTTAAAACTTACTTCCATAATTCTAGGAACTTTTGGTTTTATTCTAGGGTTATCATCAATTATTTCTAATTGGCACTTTCGGATGGAGTATGCCACACAGCGCGGTTTAATTGGTGATAAAGTATTTATTTGGAGTTGGGGAAATAGCCAATCAATAGATATGTTGAAGGCGGGATTTGGTAATATTTTTCGGATGCTAACCCATGGACCAATTATCAGAATCCAAGATACATCTTCTGAAGCTAATGAATATGCCAGCAGCACGATAAATCTCTGGGTTAACTCTTTTATCTATGCAGGTATTCCTTGGTATTTCGTAGTGATTTTGGTGATTCCTTTAGTGGCTTTGATGTATTTTTCAGCCCGAAACATTCTTACTACCACAAAAAAAATATTTGGCACAGGTAAATAAACGGATGTGATGCTATCAAGATGTCCTCGACTGGATGAAAGCAGCAGATTTTTTAGTTTTTCCGTCCCGTTATGAGCCTTTTGGTTTAGTAGTGCTATATGTCTTTTGGGATCTGACAAACTGCAAGACTTTCAGCCAAAAAGTTAGCTACCCCAAATAGTCCCCAGCTATCAACTAATATAACACCAAATATAGTAGTCCTAGATGATTTATGAGAATTTACCATAAATGTGAAGCTTAGCGAAATCAAATATCTGATAATGAGTAAGTAACTTAAATATACATTTGACGGCAGCAAAAGTCTTACACATATGATAGCAATCCTTAATCCATTGTTTAGCTTGTAACCAAATATCTTCTATTAGATTCTGAGTCGGATAGTTGGGCGCAAATCTCAAAGAAGTGATTTTCCAATTAGATTCATCTAAACCATTATTCACCACTGATAAAAAATCTTTAACCTCTGCTGAAGAATGATATTTAGCGCCATCCCAAATTAATGCTATCTGCTGAGCCTTATATTGGCTCATCAGATACTTTAAAGATTGAATAGTATGTTCTCCATTTCCCTTTGGATATGCCTGAATTAGACATTGACCAGTCGCAATATTTACGGAACCAAAGTAAGTCTGTCGCTCTTTCTCATTCACAATTGGGACTTCCACTCTTTGATTCTTCTTGCCCCAAACTGGAGTTTAGACTAACAAGGGAAAGAAAAGGGAGCCTGTGATTGGCACAGGCTCCCTAAAGGCAGAAAATTGAG
>NZ_JAUBQS010000114.1:0-7906 GCF_036701355.1 Microcoleus sp. Pol12B3 | reverse complement strand
TATGTTTTAGCCTATTATACCTTCTTTTGTCTACCCCCCTTGACAATTTGCACTTTTTCTTAACTTGTCACAAATGGTTCTTGAGTCAAAAGATTGCGAGTTCCGTCAAGTCTCAACCAATGTCTTGGTTCGTTTAATGAACCCAAGAGCAATTTTCACAAAACGCTGATTATTTTGATAGCTACAGCGTCCATGTCCTTCTGCAAGATTAGAACCAACACCATCAGCCGCTCGCACTATTTGTTTGCCCATCGTATCCTTGGCAAAATCGTCCCACTTTTTAATAATCAACCATATTTCGTTTGATATTTTTTCAGCTAAGCGATCAACTCTTAGCTGTTGGAAGCTTTCCAGATGAGATCCTTTGAATAGTTGATTGCCAAACATTGACAGTCAACTGTCAACAGTCAACTGTCAACAGTCAACTGTCAACAGTTAACTAATTAAAGCGTTAAAGACTGAGGATTTGTCTCAATCAATTTTGCTAAATCTTGCAAGAAAGACGCCGCATCAGCACCGTAAATAATCCGGTGATCGCAAGTAATATTCACCTGCATTTGGCGCTTAACTCCCATCAAACCTTCCTCGTTTGCTACTACTTGCGGCCGCGAAGAACCGATCGCCAAAATCGAGCCTTGATTCGGCGGCAAAATCGCGTCAAACTTGTCTACTCCAAACATTCCCAAATTGGAAAGAGTAAAAGTTCCCGTGCTGTATTCATCAGGCTTCAACTGCTTGGTGCGGGCGCGATCGACTAAATCCTTCCAAGTGCGCGAGAGCGAATAAATATCGAGGCGATCGGCATTTTGCAGCACCGGCGTAATCAAACCGCCGCCATCCATCGCCACCGCTACCGCCACATTAATATCAGCGAGGTATTGAATTCCCGACTCCACATAACAAGCATTCAGCAGAGGATGTTTTTGTAAAGTTACTGCTACAGCCTTCGCCAGCATAGCCGTCATCGTGACGCCCTTCGACTTAATTTGTTTGTAGAGTTTGTCGAGATTATCAGTAGTAATTGTGTAACCGACGCGGAAAGACGGCACGCTCAAACTTGCTTCCATATTCCGCACCACCGCATTTTGCAGCGCATTCATCGGTACTGTTTGGCCCGAAAGTGCTGCTGCGGGGACTGGTGCGGGGGCGGGTTTGGCTGCTGCGGGGGCGGGTGCTGCGGGTGCTGGTGCTGGTGCTGCGGGGACTGTTACCGGTTGCTGAACCGGAGCGGGTTGGGCTTTGCCGGCTGCTGCTTCCACATCCTCTGCGACAATGCGACCGTTGGGCCCGCTGCCTTTGATTGAATTCAAATCTACTTTAAACTCTTTGGCTAATTTGCGAGCGCGGGGAGAAACGACGCTGCGGCCGTTTTGGCGGCTGACATTTTGCTGCAAACCTGCTGAGGAAGTAGCTGCGCTCACAGGAGCGGGGCTGGGAGCAGGGGCGGCGGCGGCGGTTGGGGCGGCGGCTCCTTGCTGCTGAGCTACGGCGATTTCGGCTTCTGTTTCTGCTACTAGGGCGATTGCCGCTCCCACCGGGGCAACTTCGCCCGCAGGTACGATAATTATTGCTAAATAGCCTTCGTAGAAAGACTCCACGTCCATGTCGGCTTTGTCGGATTCAACCACCACCACCGTTTCGCCTTTTTCTACTTTGTCTCCAGCGGATTTGACCCAGGAAACAATTTTGCCCTCTGTCATTGTCGAACTCAGGGCTGGCATGAAAACTTCGCGAATCATCTGTAAAAAGTCCTTTTGATTTGGTAATAGGTAATCGGTAATTGGCAATTGAGCATTGGCGATCGGCCTCCGGCAATACTTATTATTATGCCAGTTTCTCGCATTCTTGATGTGTGAATTTTGACTCAAAATCAATTGCCAATTACCGATCGCCAATTACCACTTACCAATTTCTAAATATCACCTCGAATTTCTTCGACTATGCCGTCGCGGAGGAGGATTTCTACTTGCATTTTTTGAATCAAGTTTTCTCCGAGCCCGACAGTGAATGTGCCGTCAATTTGACCTTGGCTCACTTCTTGTTCCAGGTCTAGCACCTGCACTTGTTGAAGCTGTTGCAGGTTTTGGTTTTTCTGTTCTAGCAGTTCGCTTTTTCTTTGATTTACCTGCACTTGAATGTTTTCTATTTGCTGCATTACCTGCGGGCCTGGGGGCTGCAGATTTTGCTTTTGGATTTCTGAAATCATCCGCTGCCCTTGCATTTCTAACTGTTGTAGCTGAGAGTCTATTTGGTTGATTTGGGCTTGGAGTTGCTGTTGAGCTTCTTCTTTCCAGCGGGGAGTAACGACGACTTTAACGTTAATCGATCGCTTCAAGAGTAATTGTGGTTCCATAAAGTTGTTGCTTGTCAATTAGGAATTAGGCATTAGTCAGGAGTCATTAGTTGGTAAAAATGAACTAATGACCCAGGACTGAGGACTCGGACTCGGGACTTGGGTGTTGGGATAATTTTTTCTTTTCCATTCCCCAAGTCCTGCGAATATTTCAAAACATCCCGTCAATCATATCGCGGTAGTGTTGCGTCACAACCGGGCGCTTAATTTTCAGGGTCTGGGTCAACATTCCATTTTCGATCGAAAATGGCTCCTGAATCAACCGGAACGGGCCGATGCGATCGTCCGCGCGGTATCCGGGGCGATTTTGCACCTCTCGGTTCAATTCTTTGCGGAATAAATCTTGAATAGTCTTGCTATTCCAGTCAATTTCATGTATAGGGGGATTCTGAGTTTCTGCCCATTTCTGTACGGCTTCTGCATTGGGGACAATTAAGGCACCGATGGATTTCTGGTCTTGACCTACTAGCATAATTTGGTCGATGTAGGGGCTGCGGACGCAGGCGTCTTCTATGGGCTGGGGTTCGATGTTTTCACCGTTGCTGAGGACGATCGTATCTTTGGCCCGCCCGGTCAAGATTAAGTCGTTTCCCGGTGTCAGCCAGCCCAAATCACCGGTGTCGAACCAGCCTTCGGGGTCTATGGCTTTGGCAGTCGCTTGCGGATTAAGATAGTAGCCCTGCATGATTTGCGGCCCCCGCGCCAATACTAAACCGCGCTGGCCTGTTGGCAGTTGCTGTCTGGTTTCTGGGTCTACTATTTTAATTTCCGTATGGGCTAGAGGCTGTCCCGCAGAACCTTTAAGATTGTGCCAAGGGCGGCGGACGGTTAAAACCGGCGACGTTTCCGTTAAACCATATCCCACTAACAAACCGATATTCGTTATTTCAAAGAAATTGTCTATATGCGCGGCCAAAGAACCGCCACCGCTAATCGCCCATTTTAAGCGTCCCCCTGTAGCTTGCCTGACTTTTTGGTAAACCAGTTTTTCGGCGAGGGCGTGTACGGGCGACAACAGAATGCTTTTGGTACGGGCGATTAGTTTTTCAGTAGCAGAAGCAGGTTTTAAATTGAGAGTTAATCCTTGAAAAATGCGGCGGGCCTCGATATATTGCTGGCTGGCAGATAACAGGAAATCTACCAATTTTTGTTTGTTAGGTGGCTGTTCCCGAAATTGCTTTTGTACTGCCTCGTAAATCGATTCCCAGATGCGCGGAACGCTTACCATGTAATGGGGTTTGTAAGTTTTAAAGTCTTGTTTGAAATAGCGAATATTGGTGTAAATTTGCGTGCATCCTTGGGAAAGCAGGAAGTATTCGACGCTGCGTTCGTAGGCGTGCCAACTGGGCAGAATGCTGAGGGCCGATTCGCCGGCTTCGGGCTGGAGAATTGTGCCCAAGGTGGTGAGTTGGTGCAGCAGGTTCCCGTGAGTCAGCATGACGCCTTTGGGTTTGCCGGTGGTGCCGCTGGTGTAGAGGAGGGTGGCGAGGGTTTGCTGGCTGTGCTTGGTGGGTTTGAGGGGGCGGTTTGCCCCTGTGGTCATCACTTGGGAAAATTTGACTGTGCTTAGGGTTTGGCTGGTTTCCGGTTCTTCGTCGGAGAGGAGGACGACGAGTTGGATGGGCAAATCCGGGAGGCGGTGTTGCAGTTTTTTGAGTAATGCCCGGTTTTCGACTACCAAGGCGGTGCTGCCGCTGTCTTGGATGATGTACAAAAGTTCTTCGGGGTCGGCGGTGGCGCCTCGAACGGCGTTGGCTGCCCCGGCCATCATGATACCTTGGTCGGCTATCAGCCAGCGGGGGCTGTTGTCGGCGAAGAGGGCGACGCGCGGAGAGACGGCTTCTTCGGGATTTTGTTCGATGCCGAGGGCTTGGAGGCCGGCGGCGAATTGCTGGATTTGTTGGTAGAGGTCGGTGTAGGTGAGTTTGATTTCGGGCTGGCTGTGGGGGTCGTGGAGGGCGACGGTTTGACCGAATTGTTGTTTGACGATCGCCCAAAATTCGGGTATCGATTGAATGGAAGTGTAATCGATTAGCTTGCTGAGGTTAGCGCGATCGCGATCGGTCATTTGAGATGATGTGTAAGATGCTGGGCCGTTCATAGGGTATTTTCCTCAGTTTATGGAGATAAAATTATTGGCTATAAGTTTAAGATCGCAGTTATTTTACAACTTTATGGCAGTATCGTGACAGTTTGCCAACCTGTCATTGTCTATTTAGAAAATTAGGGATACAAAATGATGAAAATTATAGTTGCACAGAAACAGATGAATTTACCAATGTTGATAGTAGTTGCTTTGAGTGCGATCGTACTAGCATTATCTGGAAATCTACTTGGAGCCGAAGTTGCACAGACGCAACCGGGAAATAGTAGACGAACATTTGCCGATTGGTGTCGCCAAAAAGCTTCTTTGAGTCCTGAAACTAAACATACTGTTGATGTGCTGTTGCAGAAAGCTGAGACTACTGAGTGCGATGCGGCCGATCGGAAACTTTCGAGTCTCCCGGGACTCAGACTCATTGACAATAAAATCAGCGACATCAAACCGCTAGAATCCTTGACTAACCTGACTCGGCTCATCCTCCTGAGCAATCAAATCAGCGACATCAAACCCCTAGCATCCTTGACTAAACTGACTTTCCTCTTGCTCGACAACAATCAAATCAGCGACATCAAACCGCTAGAATCCTTGACTAACCTGACTGTGATCGGCTTCGCCAACAATCAAATCAGTGACATCAAACCGCTAGCATCCTTGACTAACCTGACTGTGATCGGGCTCGCCAACAATCAAATCAACGACATCAAACCGCTAGCATCCTTGACTAACTTGACTATGATCGCCCTGGCCAACAATCAAATTACTGAGATCAAACCGCTAGCATCCTTGACTAACCTGACTTTGCTCACCCTTGGCGACAATCAAATCAACGACATCAAACCGCTAGCATCCTTGACTACCCTTGACTGGCTCACCCTTAGCGACAATCAAATCATCGACATCAAACCGCTAGCATCCTTGACTAACCTGAGATTGCTCTCCCTCAGCGACAATCAAATCAGCGACATCAAACCGTTGGAATCCTTGACTAACCTCAGAGAACTCCATCTCAGTGGAAATCCGATCGCTCCCAAAACCTGCCCTCTCAAACCAGAGTCTATCTGTAAGTGGGAACCATAACCCAAACCATAAAACTTGAAAATGATGCCCGATCGCACTTAAATGTTTCAGTCGCCGCTGTGCTGCCGATCGAGTACGATCGCGAGTTCTATCCTCAGATCGGCTTCAGTCAGGGGGAGATTGTCGGGAAGGTCGATCGTAATTTGCATGATTTATAGTACCTTTTAATTTCAATTGTCTCTGAAGTGCGATCGTTACATATTCATTAAACTTTGATTCATACGCTGTATTCTTCAAGATTAAAACGAGTAGATATGTCAGAACTTTAACATAGCTGGGTGCTTAGGGCGAACCTTAACCGCACAATTTAAACTATGAGTCGAGCGGGCATCTTGCCTGTTCATTAAACTCGCGCAATATCTCAGATTTAAGCGACACGGCGCGGTGCATCAACCATCGGTGCTGTACCAAACAAATGTCTGAGATAACTGCGACTGAGCTCGCGGTTCCAGCGCCGCAGCCGCACCATTACTCGCGTGAATGTAAAAGTCAATTCTAACACCAAAGAAAGCTGTTTAAGACTGAGTGAAGTATTAAACACATCATTGCCGTGCGTGCGTTCAATCTGATGGTGTTTCAGCAAAGCAATCAGGTTTTTGGTAGAGCCTTTCAGTTGATTGAAATAACTCTGGGAGAATGCCCAGCGGCTGAAACCCCAAAACTTAGCCAAATGATTTATCTCATCCTGTAAAGGCTGGGAAATTGCCTGTTGCAACGCCCCAGTTGAGTGTACCATCAACCATAAATAAACAGAAGTAGCTCCCCACTCGGTACTCAGGCGGCTAATCACGTGTTTGTAGGTATCTTGCCAAGCGTCACCTGTGGATTGACAGCCATTCACAGAGTTCGGTTTTACTTGCAGTTTCTCCCCTGTAAGTTGTTGGTAAATTTTCCTAAATGTCGGGCAATGTTGGCGTTCTTCTTTTTCCCAGACACCTATCTCTAGAATGTTGCCGTTGTCATCAAAAATTCCTCCCATAAACCGCGCCATTTGCGGATAAATATGCTGTAAGTAGCACCAACTTTCTCTACCGTAGCTCCGGATGGGAGCTTCAATTTCTGCCGCACTTGCCAAAATTTGTAAAAAGATTTCTGGCTTGACACCAATAATTTGGTCGCGATTGATTCCTTGCCAATCTATGGGTTCCCAAGGGCGGGGATGCGGGGTGGAAAATTGCTGGGGCAGATCGGAAAGTCGATCGCTCAAAACTTCCAATGACATATAATGGTCGATGAGCGAGTTAATCCTAGCCCGACTTTGCAAGTAGCGAGGGCTTTGATACTGATGCCCAGCCAAATCAATTGTATACACCTTACCAGTAGCTTTCATTGTTTCTGCCTGTTCCTAACTTTTACAGCTATTGTGAAAAAGGCATTTGGGAAGTCGCAATGAGTAACGTGCAGGCTGCTCAATTACTGCGAGTTGGCTGGAGTTAGCCGAACTTAGGTGAAACTGCATGAAGTAGGGTGAACTAAACAACAGATGATACGGCTAATATGTGCCGAAGAGTACCTTTCCTCCCATAAATCGTCTATACTTCAGTCTTGACCAATTCCATAAGTAGAAAGTTGTAAGTAGAAAGTTTGTAGTACTGGGATTCCCAAAATTTTTTATTTTGGCTCTTTCGTACCTACTATGCTAAAAGTTTATTTTAGGAAAATGCCCGCTAATCACAGATCTAATTTCAAAATAGTTAAAATTTCTAAAGCCAAATCCACAACTATTTAACAATTTTAATTTTTTATTAATTTCTTATACTATACCCTTGGTTGTTCGCAGTTCAAAATACCCGAATATTTACCCAAACCACCGTTGGATTGGTGGGATACTATTCCGGTAGTAAAATTTTCTTTGTCTTTTATTAACAAAACTAATTTTATCTATACCTAACCGTTTGAGTTGGCATACATAAATGGGCATGAGTGACTCAGTTATAAACATTACCATTTACAGACTTATTCATTGGTCGATCGTGATTTTTAACTAGGTTATTAACGTCGCTATGGATCGTATATTATGCACTCATTTATGCCTATTTATTAATAAAACTTCGACGTTGGGCTACAAATTTTAAGATTTCACTTAAAGGTTTTTCACAAGTATCCCACTTAAATTGTCGCCCATTTACTCTTAAAACTACTTCTCGATTCCATCGGTAAATCTTTAACTAAATGTTCCTGATTTTGATGAAGACGATGACTACTTCGACGACGTTGTGGGCAGATTGCCGTTTTTGTCTCTACTTGAACTATCGAAAATTAATGTTTCCTCTGTTTGTCTGCTGTCTTCTACTATACAGCACTTCCGGATGTTATGAGGTACAGTAGCAGCAATTAGTAAACCAGTTTTTGAGATGTTTCGGATTAATTAA
>NZ_JAUBQS010000113.1:0-7928 GCF_036701355.1 Microcoleus sp. Pol12B3 | reverse complement strand
AATCGTTTGGGGGTTTTGTGTTGCCGAATCTATCTTCCTTTCTCTCTGCTTAAATATCTGCGGAATGTGGGTTCCAATTCTCCAAATGGCGAGAAACCCGGTTTTTGCGAGAATTTTTGGTGAGAGGGGAAGATATCGGAAAAAACCCGGTTTCTGAGATGGTGCGCGGTGGCGAGAAACCCGGTTTTTGCGAAGATATTTAATCGGAGGCGAAGATATCGGAAAAAACCCGGTTTCTGAGATTGTTAAAGCTGCATCACTTTAGGCATTAGCCAGCTTCTTTTTAATCATTGCCCAATATTCAGGGAAATGCTCACGGGTATATACTGTTAAAGCTGCTTCATAAAACGATCGCGCCTTTTCGAGATTTTCATCCCGCGAACCGTTGATTCTGTCATTATAGGCATTACCTAGGTTATATTGAATCATTGCCCAATCTTCAGGAAACTGTTCGCGGGTACGAACACTTAAAGCAGCGTCAAAAAATGCGATCGCGCGATCGATATTTTCCGCCCGCGAACCGTTGATTCTGTTGGCGTAAGCAGCAGCTAGGTTATTTTGAGCCATTGCCCAATCTTCCGGGAAAGCCTCAAGGGTATAGACTGTTAAAGCAGCGCCATAAAGGGCGATCGCCATTTCCACATTTTCGGCCCGCGAGCCCTTTATTCTGGTAATGTAGGCAGCAGCTAAGTTGTTTTGAGTTTGAGCAAACTTTTCGCTTCCGGGTTGCCGATTATTTAAAACAACTTGATAAGCAGCCAGGGCAATTTCAATATTATCCGCTCTATTCCCACCGGAGAAATTACTAATATTAATGCTCAAGTCTTCAACGAGGCTGACAATTGAATCAATAGTTTTTGCATTTTCCCCACCAACTAACCTCTCGACTACTTGCTCTAAAATGTCAGAAAAACGAGGATTTAGGAGATGCTTTCGTTCAGCTAGCATGGAGTGAATTACTGCTGTATTGCTATTGCTATCATCTTCTGCTTGCAATAATTCTAGAATAAAGTTTGCATACTCTTGGGGATTTTCACCTTCGGAGTTATCGCCATCGTTGATATCGATTAATTGTGCTAGCTGAGCGATCAGATTCCGCAGGAAATTAGCGCCGTTTTGTCCTCCTTGCTGTGCCATTTTTTCTGCTACCAACTCGCAACTTTCCAGAAAGTGGACATCCAACAATTCTGAGTTATCTTGTAATATCTGCGGTTCTTCGCCGTTGGGGCAATTCAGCAGGGTGTGAATTAGTTCTAGGTAGGCTTGGGCGCGGCTTTCTTCCATTATGGGGAGTTGTGAATAATATCGGGTTTATTGTAGCATGGTTGTGGGTTTTGGGGCTTGTTGTACGAGATGCAGACGGCGGTTGAAACCGCCTCTACACAAACGATGTCCATGCCAAGCGGACTGAAGACAAGACGGCGTTTTCCAACCGCCCAATCTTCAACCGCCCAGTTTTTTAATTCCTACACAATGCTACCTTGGGCATTAATCTATCCAAAATTTGCTCGATCGCAATTACTGTCCAATCAATATCAGCTTCTGTGGTTTCTCGTCCTAGAGTCAAGCGAATTCCACCAACTGCGCCGATTTCGTCATATCCCATTGCTAATAATATCGGACTGGGAGTTAGTTTGCCGCTGCTACAAGCGGCACCGGAACTAATGCCAATTCCGGCTAAATTTAACTGTCTCACCATAGTTTTACCTGTGATTTGCTCTGTGTCTCTCTTTTGGTAAGGGCGACAGGATGGGGAGACGATGCAAAAACTGACGTGGTGCGGCAGTCGGTAATATCGATCGCCAGTTGGTACTAAACTGGGTACGTGGGATAATCGCTCAAAAAGTCGATCGCGCAATCCAATTAATCTCGGCGTTTCCACATCTATTTCCTGCAATGCTAACTCCGCCGCCACCCCAAAACCGACAATTACCGGCAGCGCTTGTGTCCCGGAACGCATTTTCAATTCTTGGCCGCCACCGCCTAACATTGGCACTAATTCTACTCCCGGACGCACGTAAAGCGCCCCCGCACCTTGCGGCCCGTAAAGTTTGTGACTGGAAACCGAAAGCAAGTCTACGGGCAGTTTCTGCACGTCAACTTGCAGCTTGCCGGCAACTTGAACTGCATCGGTATGAAACATGATATTGCGATCGCGCGCAATTTGTCCCAAGGCCTCTATTGGTTGCAGCGTCCCAACTTCGCTTTGTCCGTAAATGATTGAAATTAACACTGTATTTGAGCGCAGCGACTCTTGCAAATCCAAAGGGTGAATTCGGCCAAATTTATCCACCGGTAGGCGCGTCACTTCCCATCCCAACTGTTCGAGTTCTCGCGCCGGTTCTGCTACTGCGGAATGCTCTACGCTGGAGATAATAATATGCTGGGGCTTTGTATAAAGACGGGCAATTCCCATAATTGCCAAATTGTCCGCTTCAGTGCCGCCACTCGTAAAAATTATCGATTCCGGTAGCGCGTTAATCAAGCTAGCAACCTGCATTCTTGCTAATTCTAAAGCTGTCGCCGCCCTTTGTCCCCACTCGTGCAAGCTGGAAGGATTTCCCCACTGCTGAGTCAGGGCTTTTTGCATGGCTTGAATCGCTTCTGGGCGTGCGGGTGTTGTGGCACTATAGTCGAGGTAAATTTGCATAATAACTAATTAATGAATGTTGACTGTTGACTGTTGTGAGTGGCTACCAATAACCAATAACTAACTTCCTGGCTTGCAGACGTTGTAATCTTCGTGCGACAAAACTTTTTGGGGAATTAAGAAAGTGCCGCAATCTTCACAAAGCATTCTGTAGTTGCGAGTTACAGGAATACTGATTATCAAACGGTTGTGACGCAGGCGTTTGCCGCCGAAATCTCTGTAATTCTTATTTTCGCTTAAAGCTGCTATAATTGCCCGGGCTTTAGTGACTACGTGTTCGGGCAGACCTCTGAGATCGATGATATCTCTAGCAAATGATGCTTCCCTCTCTTGTTTTTTGGTTTGTTTTTGTGTCAGCACTTCAACGTAATGCTGCTGCGCCACCAACTCTTGCGTGCAGCGATGGCACGCTTTACCATATCCTTTGTGACCGCACGGAAAAATTCTTTTTCTTTTAGCCATAAAGCAGCGGTATAGGGTTTGACCCACGCCCCTGAATGCTGCTACCCTACCAGTGATGCTTCCGGCATCGAGGCAGTTCTACAAGACGCAAAATCTATTCCCTTGCATAAATTTAATAGGTTGTAACTTTACTTGATCCAATAGATTTGAACTGTGGGAAGGCTAATAACCTCTATATTTTTTTAAATTTTGTGACTGTATTGTATTATCATTTACTCGGTTTCTGTTGTGCTGGGCTGGTGGCGCTCAATCTGGCGGGATGCGGACAAACAAAGCAAGACGTGCAGAATTTACCTCTCAGTCTGGCTCCATTGCCTCAAGACCCCTTGTTGCAAGTATACTTCAATCAGTCGAGCGCTTCGAGTTATACAGAGCCTTACCGCCAGCAAACTAGACCTGGGGATGATTTAGAAAACTCGATCGCTGTTGCGATCGCCAGGGCTGGATCGACGGTAGATTTAGCAGTTCAGGAGTTTCGCTTGCCCAGTATTGCGAGGGTTTTGGCCCATCGACAGCGATCGGGAATTAAAGTGAGATTAATTGTCGAACATATCTATAGTCGCCCTTGGAGCGATTTTACAGCTCAGGAGTTAGCGAAATTACCGGAAAGAGAGCGCGATCGTTATAGCGAATTTGTGCAACTTGCCGATCGCAATAAAGACGGTAAATTGAGTGCCGAGGAAATCAAGCAAAATGATGCTTTGGTAATTGTCAAGGATGCAGGCATTCCTGTAATTGATGATACTGCTGACGGCAGTAAAGGCAGCGGTTTGATGCACCACAAATTTGTGGTAATTGATGGCAAAACTGTAATCGTCACTTCTGCTAATTTTACCACAAGCGATATACACGGCGATTTTAAAACAGCAGCAAGTCGCGGCAATGCTAACAATTTACTGAAAATTGAAAATCCTCAATTAGCGCAACTATTTACTCAAGAATTTAACATCATGTGGGGCGACGGGCCCGGAGGCAAACCGGACAGCAAGTTTGGCATCAAAAAGCCGTTTCGTCAAGTGCAAAAAGTAAGAGTAGGGAATTCGACAGTGGCGGTGCAATTTTCGCCGACAACTGCGACTTTGCCTTGGGAAAAAAGCGCCAACGGTTTGATAAATCGAACTTTGGGTAGTGCGAAAAAGTCGGTTGATTTGGCACTGTTTGTATTTTCTGCTCAGCGATTGTCCAATACTTTGGAAATTGAAGCTGGGCGAGGAGTTGCGGTGCGAGCTTTAATTGACTCTAATTTTATTTATCGCTCTTACAGTGAAGGTTTGGATATGATGGGGGCGACTTTCAGGGAAAATTGTCGGTTAGAAGCTGACAATCGCCCTTGGAGAAAGCCACTGACTGCGGTGGGAGTGCCGCTATTACCGATGGGCGATCGCCTGCACCACAAATTCGGCGTTGTGGACGGCAAAACGGTGCTTACAGGTTCTCACAACTGGAGTGAGGCTGCAAATCACGGGAATGACGAGACGCTGCTGGCGATCGAGAGTCCCACAGTTGCGGCCCATTTTGAGCGGGAGTTCGATCGGCTTTACAAAGGTGCAATCTTGGGAATTCCCGCCCGAATCAAACAGAGAATTGATTCTAAGAAAAAAGAGTGCGATTCACTACAAGAAGCATCAAAGTCTGCGGGTGCTAAACCTCAAATTGCTGCGGCTAAAAAGTTAGTTAATTTAAATGCAGCGACTCAGGAAGAATTAGAAACTTTACCAGGGGTAGGCCCGAAGTTAGCCGAGAGAATTATTGCAGCGCGGCAACAGCAACCTTTCACTTCTTTGGATGATGTCTCACGGGTACAGGGAGTCGGGGACAAGATTTTAGAGAGATGGCGCGATCGAGTAACTTGGTAGTTAAGTTCGTACTCAAGACTTCATTCCTGACTCTGTAAAGTTCGCACTAATAACTTCCGTCCTTCCTTCCGCAACTGAGCATCCAAGAATCAAGCCTTCACTAGAAACCTTATTCGATCTACTTTGACAACACCTCAGATCGCAAGTTAAAATAACTCCTAAACAAAATGCTATCTATTCACATTAGAGGTAGAGACAGATGGAACAGGCCAGATTTGTTACGGGGAGGTCACAAATCAAATTTCTAGCTATTTTTATGGGGGCAATTTTTTTGACAATAGCAGCTTTCACAGTCAACGCTCAGCAGACTGGCGAAGCACAATTTAGGGTCAAAAACGAAAACACTTTTAATATTAATTTGATTCAATTCAAGCGCATTCAATATGTAGGTTCATGTGCAGGTACTGTCTTCTCTCCTGATTCGCAAAGCGCTCGATTTGTTTCCAGCAAGACTCCCCCCGGCCCTAATAGAAGGGTGATAATTAAAAATGTGACTGAGGGAATGGAAACTAACCCATATCCTTACACAGATAGAGGTTACGAAAAAGGTGAGTTTTCCGAGGATTTTGGATTTAAGTTGGGTAACAGTCACAAAACAAGAACTTTTTCGGTTTTAGAGGGAGAAAATAAGTTTATCTATGAAATTAAAGAAAATGACCAAGTTATAGAACAGGGTGCGCTTACTGCTGAAGTTTCTATAGAAAGCTTAGGTACTTTTCCCCGTCAGCAAATTTGCGAAGATAAGGTCGAATGTCGGGATACTGCTGATTGTCGCGACCGTAAAGGCAGAAAAAGAAGTTGCAGACGAGAGTGTTTTCCTGTTCAACAGTGTCGCTGTCCGTAACTACTTTCTGTCATCAAATTATTTGCTTTAATTAACGGCTGAAGAGACAGAGCAATAACAAACAAGAACAAAGAGAAGTTATTTTCCGGTGAAAAGGGGCAACCACAGGAGATTGCCCCTCCAACAAAATTATTGGTTTAAGTAATCGGGTGAAAGTAAAATGCGGCTCCTAAGACGGTGTATGTTGCTAAAAGCAGCACTCCTTCGAGCCAATTCGAGCGGCCGTCGAGACTAATTAGATTAGCAATTGTCACGGCAATGGCAACTGCAACTACTTCAAATGGATTGAAGTTTAAATCCATCGGCTGGTGAATCACCAATCCGATAATCACCAACACCGGCGCTACCAGCAAAGCAACTAGCAAACTCGAACCCATCGCGACAGAAACTGACAAATCCATATTGTTTTTCATCGCAACTCCCACCGCAGTTACATATTCGGCCGCCCCGCCAACAATCGGCAACAGAATTACCCCTGTAAACAGCGGCGTCAATCCCAATCCTTTGGTAGTTTCTTCCACAACACCAACGAAAATTTCTGATTCAAAAGCAACGGCAACAGTTGAGGCAACTAGCACTCCTATCCACAGCCACAAATTCGGTTTGTGCGTAGTAGATTCCTCTTTAGTATTTTGAGGATTTTCTGACTCTAGTTCGAGTAACCCAACATCGTAAAGATAGCTGTGAGTTTTTAATGAAAAGAGCAGAGTTAGAGCGTAAACTGCAATTAGGACGATCGCAGTTATTAAGGAAAGATTCTGAATGGCTGCGGGTTCGACTCCATTGGAGGTATAAATTACCATTGTCGGCAGCAGGATTGCAATTACTGCTAGAGTCATTGTGGAACCGTTCACCCGCGCGATAATCGGTTTAAATTCTTGTTCTTTGTAACGGATTCCTCCTAGCAGCATGGAAAATCCCATGACTAAGAGCAAGTTGCTAATAATTGTCCCGGTTATGCTGGCTTTCACAATGTCAATTAAGCCTGCTTTCAGAGCAACTATGGCAATAATTAATTCCGTAGCATTGCCGAAGACTGCATTTAATAAGCCGCCTATGGAGGGGCCTGTAACGATCGCCACTTCTTCTGTTGCGGTGCTCAACCAAATAGCCAGAGGTATAATGCCTAAAGCGGATGTGATGAAAACTGCCAGAGAACCCCAGTGCAAATACTCAGCGGCGATGGAAATGGGGATGAAAATTAACAGCGCTATGGAAAGAATCTTTTTGATTGACATAGGAACTCGGATAGTATATGGAAGGGTGAGGTCGAGTTATCGGAGCGATTGTCAAGTTGATTTTACATTATTTAACTGTACTCTGACACCCAAATACGGATACAATCCCCGGACTTGAGTTGTTGAGATAAATCATGGTTTAGACAACAGTTCTAGCCGCCAGCGAGTGGCTGTGGAGTCCATCTAAAATCTCAAATCTCAAATCTAAACTTCACTGAATGTTGTCTATCTGAGAAAAATTGCGCCGTCATTCCGAATCCTTAAAGATGTTTTATCCAAACCTAAATCATTTGTCTCGTCTAATCTTACCTCTACTGTTCCTTCGCCAGCAGGTTTCAAACTGGGTTTCAATAATGCACCATCTAGTCGCCTAAATACAATGGAGGCGGGTAATGTCAATGCGGGCAGCGCGACTGTTGAATTTTCCGCTAAACTCTGGCGGTTAGTCTGTCCAACCACCTGAAAAAACAGTCGATCGTTGGTTTTATTGGTTAATCTAACATTGACTTTGCCATTAACGGGAACTATCTTGCCGTCAGGGGCTCTTTCTTGTTCGTTAGTTTGAGATATTTCGCCAGCAAAACTCGCATGGTGGGTAAAAAGCAAAAAGCTGTTGCTTGCTACAGCTAAGCTGACCGCCAGTAGACTTACCACCCAGGTTTTATCGATCGCTAATTTGCACATTTATTTTGTTGACTTTTGAGCGAAAAATTCTCACAAGCGATTTTACCTGATCCTGCTATTTTCTGACAAGTTGCCTAGGGAGTAAATCCGAGCTTTTTATAGCTGATAGCTTTTTATCCCACATTCCGCAGATATTTAAGCAGAGAGAAAGGAAGATAGATTCGGCAACACAAAACCCCCAAACGATTGCTGTG
>NZ_JAUBQS010000112.1:0-8135 GCF_036701355.1 Microcoleus sp. Pol12B3 | reverse complement strand
CTCATCCCTTGCGTTCCCTATGGATGGCAAGAGCGGGGAAAATACTTGAAAATAAAAAGTCGTCGTAGTCGTCGAATTAATGTGTTGGGTATCATGAATAGAAAAAATAATCTTGAAGCTTATGTTTCACTTCAAAGTATTAATTCGGATGTGATTGTTGCTTGTATTGACGCTTTCTTTCCTATAGTCAATAAGCCCACGGTGATTGTTGTAGATCGAGCATCAATTCATACCAGTGGTTACATTCTTGATAAAATAGAAGAATGGAAAGAACGTGGGATTACCATATTTGAACTACCTACCTATTCACCCGAGTTAAATTTGATAGAAATTTTGTGGCGGTTTATTAAGTATGAATGGATTGATATAGATGCTTACTCTAGTTGGGAAATTTTTACTGCATCTGTGGAAAAAATCCTCAGAGAATTTGGTGATAAATATGTAATTAATTTTGTCTAACTACTTACTACGTGTAGTAGTTGCTATGCTGTACTGTGTAAAACAGTAATGCCCTAAAAATAATTGATGAACCAGCTACCGAATTTCTTTAGGGAATCTATCGATAAAGTATCAGCTTTTTCCAGGGTAAAACTTGTTGGCACGGTAAATATTAGACTTGTTAAATACGCCACTAGAAGGTTTACTGATGCCCCGATTTTTCCTGAGTCCTGAAAGTGGCTAACTCTGCGTGAGTTTGGCAAGCTTCACTTAACTCAATGTAATCTAAGATATTGGAAATTACCTCAGAAAGGTGGATAGCCGAACGGTGAGCTTCTTCGATAAAATCTCTCTCCTCTATGGGATCGTCAGCTTGGTCGTCTATGGTTAGTTGTAGATAGCCGATGATGTGATTTAGGGGAGTGCGGAGCTCGTGGGACGCCTTCAACAAAAATTGCTTTTTGAGCTGGGATAGTCCTTGTACTCGCTTGCTGCGCTCTTGGTAGAGAGTGGCGAGGGCGATCGCACTTCCTACTTGCTCGGCGAGTTCTTGTGCAAATTCGATTTGGCATTGAGTCCAAGGTCGATCGGTCTTACCCTTCCCCGACGATCGACCTTTGCACTGATGCAAGCTAATTATGCCGTTAGGTTGCTCTTGGTAAGCGGTAGCCACCACTAGCAGCGACTGGGGTCCAAAAGGGTCATTGGCTGCAAAGGACTCTACTACCACTGGTTCGAGGGTGGCTAGAGCTTGAAGGAAATGAGGTGCTGCTGTGAGCGAGATTTCCATTCCCAGCATGGGTAAAAATGGTTCTTGGCAGTATTCAGCAGCTACTTTGACTTGCAGGTTAGAACTTTCATAGGGACAAATGATGCAGCGGCTGACGCCTAGTGTTTCTCCCAGAGTGTTAACTGTTTGCTGCCAGATGGTATGGATATCCAAGGTTCGACGAATACTTCTGCCAATTTGGAGTAAAAGCTTTTGCGATTGAGCTGATATTTGCTGATTCATAGCAACCCTTTTTCTACTAGACTGGCAAAAGTTTACCACTCCGGCAACAGAGCAGGAATTTACTCAATTTGCCAGCCTGCGGCTGTCCCACTTATAAATTACGTAATTCTACTTAAATATTGCCACACGCTTTCAAAAATTACTAAGTAGTTGGGCTGTCTTTACAAGATCTTTACGATCGGCACATAGAACGGAGAGCGTCCTTTATGCAACAGTTTTCTTAACAATCCTTTACAGTAGGGGATTCGGAAGCTGAATCAGTCCTAAAAGCAGGCATTAAGTTCTTGTAAAGTTGGCGGGCTGTGGGGGTTTACTAGGAGGTGTGAGCTACCAGCCGATAGATTAAAGATGAGCTGTTATCCGTATCCCCCGGATTTGATTTATGCCAATTCTGGGTGGGGATCGGAAGTGGCGCGGGCGATCGATAGGAGTCCAAAACTCCCAAGGAGGGAGCTTGGCGACGGATAAAAGTCAAAATTTATACGCTGGTGGGCGATCGAACTGTGTTTGTAGGATAATTACCAATTATAGATGACTTTTATTAAGGCAAAAAAACTCACAAATACAGGAATATAGCCATTTTTAAGTGAGTAAGGTACAGTTTTTTAATTGCTAATAAAGCTTTCGAGTGCCTCACGAAATTTGAGAACTGCTAGAGCTGTTTTTTGCTGCTTCCTGATTTTTTCTTGCTTCTTACTTTTTGCTGATTCCTGATTTAGGCTTCCTGATTCCTTCAACGTGCGGAGGAGAAATTATTGATAATTTATTACCGATGATTAATTTTTAAATAGTGGTTCTTGGTAAAGGGGTACAGTAAAAGTAACCGTAGCTCCGAGTCCTTCCCCCATACTGTAAAAATTTACTGTACCTCCCATTGCTTCTACCAGTTTTTGAGAAATAGCCAATCCCAAACCGGTGCCGCCGTATTGTCTGGTACGAGCGCCATCCACCTGAAAAAACGACTCAAATAATTTATCTTGCTTGTCGAGAGAAACCCCAATGCCAGTATCAGCGACTCGAATTTTCACCATTCCGGGGAACTGCTGGTTGTGAACTGTCACCTTTTTCTTAATAACCTCAGCACTGATGCGAATTCCCCCTTCCCCAGTAAATTTAATCGCATTGCCCGTGAGGTTCAAGATTACTTGAAGCAGGCGTTGGTAGTTGCCGTACACAATAATCTCGTCCTCAACAGAAGGTTTTTGGATTTGAAATTGCAATCGCTTTTGCTCGACTTGAACCCGTGTAAAATTCTCAACTTGTTGCAAAAGTTCGCCGAGTTTTACGGGAGCGAGGTCTAACTCCATTTTGCCAGCTTCGATTTTAGCGATATCCAAAATATCGTTAATGACATTGAACAAATGTAATGCCGATCGGTAAGCTTCTTCGATAAATTGGTGCGCTTCTTCGGGGTCATCTGCCATGCCGTCCACAAGCAGTTTTAGGAAGCCGAGGATGCCGTTGAGGGGGGTGCGGAGTTCGTGAGAAGTATTGGCAAGAAATTGACTTTTAAGTTGGGAAAGAGCTACGGCTTCGGCGCGGGCCTGTTCTAATTCTTGGTAAAGTGTAGCGTGGGCGATCGCACTGCCGACTTGAGCGACTAACTCGCGGGCGAATTCGAGTTCGACATGACTCCATTTTGGGGAACTGCCGCAGCGGTGCAAACATATCAGTGCATTGGGTTGGTCTTCATAAAAGGTAGCTGCTACGAGCACGGAATGGCGGTGGAAGGGATCTGCGGCGGGGGAGGCGTAATCGACTGCTACTGGTTTTAAGGTGGCTAAAGTTTGAATCCACCCTGGCTGTTCGGCTGCGCGCAGTTCTAATCCCAGCATAGAAGAGTAAGGTTCTTGGCGGTATTCAGCTACTACTTTAAAAGTTTTCGATTGGAGATTTTCGATTTGAGCTGGGGAAAGCGGGGGCGAGGAGTCCTTAGCTATTGACTGTTGTAATTCGGCTGCTGCTGCGGTCGAATTCTGCTGATTTTCCGAGGCAAGGAAGGGAGAAGTTTCGAGATTTTCGCTGTCTTGTTTGTATGAACAGATGATGCAGCGACTCGCGTTCAAAACTTGACCCAAGCTGTTAACAGTTTGCTGCCAAATTGTTTCTAAATCGAGGGTTTTGTGCAGGTTTTGAGCAATTTGGGAGATGATTTTGCGGTCGATTTCCGAGTAGGAAGGGAGAACTCGACCGGGGATGTGGCTCGCTGGAAGCGACATTGGTGGGCGGGCGTCCGATGGGGATGGCAAAGCTGGATAAAGCATAAATTCTGGGGAGTCGGGCCGTCTGTCTGTGGGTTTGTCAGACAGCAGCCTTCCCATAACTAAGACTTTTGCAGCTTTGCCGTTTGAGTCGATCGCCGGAGTAAGTGTCAAATCGAAGAGGAAATATTGTCCGGCGTGGCAAAATGGATAGCTGAACCGTTGCGGTACGAGGGTTTCGAGCGCCCGCTGCAGGATATCGAGGTAAGGCGCAGGGGGGATGGGTTGCAGGGTTTCGCTGAGGGGGCGATCGACAATTTGTTCTGCTGTAAGGTTGTACTGTTCGGCTTTTTGCCAATAAAAAGATAGATATTTACCAGAGCCGTCTTGGGTAAATACTAATTCTGCCCCTAACTCTTGAAAAAAGGCTGTAGAGGCGAGGCTCGATCGCCGGAAATCTGTGTTAGAGTCCATCAGAGTAGGGGATGAAAGTAGTTCTGATTTGGGAGTATTGAGTTTTTAATAAAGAACTCAATACTCCCCAGTGTTTGGGGCTTCTACTGTTAATTGGTGAGTTATTAATCCAAAAAGTTCTTGGCTTTTTAATTAAAACATTAATCGCTCAACACTCACACTTTGCAAAAATTTTATGCTTCTACTATTGACTTTTGAGTGATTAATGAACTCATAAAATATTAATTATTTAATTCTGAACTCAACTCAAAACTCAACACTATTCGTTCTCAGCCGTTTTGGGTAATTAAGAAATAAAAATTTAGATTGAGGAATTAGGAATCTGCACCGATTAACTATCTAGTTTGAAAATTACGCCAAAATCTGAGGCTGCCAACAGCTCAACTCTGGGACTGGCTCAGGCATTTTTTCTGTCACCTTGAATAGTTCCGAGGTTGTCAGTTAGCCGAGTTAACTCGCCCACAACCTGTAGGTTTCGTCACGAAATCTGCAGGAGATAGTCCGCGCGCTCTAAATTTCACAGCCTGCTGATTTGCGCGCGCCGTCTGGGGCGAGAGCAGCTCAGTCGTTCCATTCACCACGCGGCGGGACTGGGGGGTTGCGGCGTAAACTCAGAGCCAGCTCGTCTTCGCGGCGCTCGCCTCTGAGCCACTGCTTGATTGCTGTTTCAATGACTTTGCTGGGGTCATTCGTCAAGTGCTTAATTTGGTCTAGCAGTTCCGAATCTATATGGATAGATAGTTCCACTTTTTCTGACGAACTGTGGGAGGGTATACTTGGCTGGCTCATAGTTAAAAAATCCTAGTTTTAATTCTTAAGTTTCAATTCTTTTCATGACAACCGACTGGACTAGATATTTGCAGTCCCTGATTTGCACCCCACCTTTCCTCAACCGCTTAACAGCTTTCTGTACAATGAGACAGAGAAAAGTTTTTTCCTTTTGGGTGTCCGACCGAACCCGGACACTTGAATGGTAATAACTGATACTCTTGAGGTTTGTCTCTGTTGTGGTTTCATCTCAATCCCCAGTAAGAGGTTGAAGTAAGCACTCTACTCTTGCTTGTGTAATCATACAACAAAAAGTATCCTTTGCCGATTAGCTCTTCGATAAAAAACATGACTAACGTCCCTGTATCTCGCATTCGTAATTTTTCGATTATTGCTCACATCGACCACGGAAAATCGACCTTGGCCGATCGCCTGTTGCAGGCGACTGGGACTGTGCAGGCACGGGAGATGAAGGAGCAGTTTTTAGACAATATGGATCTCGAACGCGAACGCGGCATTACGATTAAGCTGCAAGCGGCTCGGATGAATTACACTGCCAAGGACGGTCAGGAGTACGTGCTCAACCTGATCGACACTCCCGGACACGTGGACTTTTCTTACGAGGTGTCGCGATCGCTCGCTGCTTGCGAAGGGGCGCTGCTGGTGGTTGACGCATCTCAAGGCGTGGAAGCACAAACCTTGGCAAATGTCTACCTTGCCTTGGGAAATAATTTGGAAATTATTCCAGTTTTAAATAAAATTGACCTGCCGGGAGCAGAACCGGAACGGGTAAAAGGGGAAATTGAAGAAATTATCGGTCTGGACTGTAGCGGGGCGATTGAGGCTTCGGCTAAGGAAGGAATTGGTATAGATGAGATTTTGGAGTCGATCGTCGAATTGGTGCCAGCGCCGCAGGATACTGTGGACAAACCGCTGCGGGCGCTAATTTTTGATAGTTATTACGACCCTTATCGCGGGGTAATTGTGTATTTCCGGGTGATGGACGGAAGTGTCAAAAAGGGCGATCGAGTTTTGTTGATGATTTCGGGTAAGGAATATGTCATCGATGAATTGGGCATCCTTTCACCGACTCAAGTTCAAGTAGACGAACTGCACGCCGGGGAAGTTGGTTATCTGGCTGCGGCAATTAAAGCCGTAGCTGATGCTCGCGTCGGCGATACGATTACTTTGGTCAAAAAGCCTGCACCGGAGCCTTGGCCGGGTTATACAGAAGCAAAACCGATGGTTTTTTGCGGCTTGTTCCCGATCGATGCTGACCAATTTCCAGATTTGCGGGAAGCTTTAGAAAAACTCAAACTCAACGATGCGGCCCTTTCTTACGAACCGGAAACTTCGAGTGCGATGGGATTTGGTTTTCGCTGCGGTTTCTTGGGTTTGCTGCACATGGAAATTGTGCAAGAAAGACTGGAGAGAGAATACAATTTGGATTTGATTGTTACGGCTCCTTCGGTGGTTTATCAAATCACAACAATTAAAGGGGAAGTGTTAACAATTGACAATCCCAGCCACTTGCCAGAGCCTCAGTATCGCGAGAAAATTGAGGAACCTTATGTGCGGGTAGAAATGCTGTCGCCGGAAACTTATGTGGGCGCGCTGATGGAACTGTCTCAAAGTCGGCGGGGCATTTTTATGGATATGAAGTATCTCAGTCAAGGCCGAACTACGCTGGTTTACGAGTTGCCTTTGGCGGAGGTGGTGACTGACTTTTTCGATCAGATGAAATCGCGATCGCGCGGTTATGCGAGCATGGAGTATCACATAATTGGCTACCGCGAAAATCCGTTGGTGAAAATGGACATTTTAATTAATGGCGATCCGGTTGATGCTTTGGCGATGATCGTACACCGGGATAAGGCTTACAATGTGGGCCGCGGGTTGACGGAAAAACTCAAGGAGTTGATTCCCCGCCATCAATTTAAGGTGCCGATTCAAGCAACAATTGGTGCGAAGGTGATTGCTTCTGAGCACATTCCCGCTTTGCGGAAGGATGTGTTGGCGAAGTGTTACGGCGGTGATATTTCGCGGAAGAAGAAGTTGCTGCAAAAGCAGGCGAAGGGTAAGAAGCGGATGAAGTCTGTGGGTACTGTGGATGTGCCGCAGGAGGCTTTTATGGCTGTGCTGAAGCTCGATCGGGATTCGTAATCTGTGTGGCCTTTTGTTAGGAACAGGCAAGATGCCTGTTCCACAAAGAGTCTGTTTTTTTGTAGTTGTTTGCAATCACCTCGAACAGGCAAGATGTCTGTTCCACAAAGAATCAGTTTTCTTGGGGGATGGGCCTCTTGCCCGTCCCTGTGGAAGCCCAGAATATGGCTGCTGCGTGAGTAGCGATCGCCTGCTCGCATCACAGCTTACTACAACTTAAACAAGAATGCTTTGTAGAAACTCGCGCTGAATTTCATCTACAACTTTGCGATCGCTCAAATCGCGATGCCACCAGTGGCTGCAGCCATCTTGACAATATTTGCAGTACCTGCGCGCATCGGCAATTGCCAATAAACTCATTAACAGGAAAAAGGTTTTGATAGATTCTGAGGGCGGCAGTTTCAAAAGCTTTGCCATTTGTTCTTTTAATCGCCCTCTACTCAGCAACACACAAGGGGTGTAAGTTGGGGGAAGTTTTGATTTGGCAATAGCGAGGGAAACATCTTCTTCTCGCGCCCCTGCTTGGAGGGTCATGTATGATAGCCGCTGCAATATTTCCTGCTGGTACTCGGTTGGGAAGCTTAAAAACCAGTTTTTTGCATCTTCTTGGCTAATTAATTCTTGTTGAATTTGATTGATTGTAATTTCAATCATCTATTGATTTGAGTTTGCCGAATGCTTTTGCTCGATCGATCGCCTCTTGAATCAGAAGGTAGACACAGTTGGAGATCAATCGCTTTTCGAGATCGCACAACTTTTCGAGATCCTTTTTAGCCTGTGTTGGCAAAACAACTGAAATCCGCTCGCTGTCGCTCATGCCTTGCAATCTGTTGGAAGTTTCCCCTATTGTGCCACCTCGTCCGTCCAGCTTGCAATGGGCGATCGTCGGTCGCTATCACAGCCGATCGGATGCGGAGGGACATATTCAGTTGTTTCGGCAAGGAGTGCCCAACATCCGATTTGAAGTGGTGTTTGATTTACCCTCTCGCCGAGGATAACTTTTCTGACGGGGTGACAACCCCGTCAAAACCCCTAGCTGAAGCAGGTTAGACCGATTTATGGTAAAAAAAGATGGGGTC
>NZ_JAUBQS010000023.1:0-104486 GCF_036701355.1 Microcoleus sp. Pol12B3 | reverse complement strand
GCATAAGATATGGCACTGGGTCTGGTTCCAAACTTATTGGCTCTGTCGATTAATCTGGCATCTGGATTCTCTTTAACATCCTTTTCCAATGCCTGCCAATCTAGTTTTCTCTTACGTCTTTTTACCTTTGTAGCTTGAAGGTCTGACCGACCGAGCCACCGATATATCGTTGCTCTTCCTACCTTAAATAGGACAGCAGCTTGGGCGATACGACCGCCATTTTCTACATAGTCCACTACTCTTTTTCTCAAATCTATGCTGTAAGACATTTTCCCTAACTGGTTAACGATTTTTTTTCATTTTACCTCATTTTTTAAAAGTCTCATACTTATTTGAAATGACTATAAGTCTTCGGGCGAGAAACCGCAGATGTAAGGCAGATTAACACAGAGAAACGCAGATAATTGAAGGAATTGAGATCTTGGAAAAGCAATGCAAATCTATTGTGTTTATGTCAGTCTCCAGCATCAGCTAAAAAATATTTAGTTGGCATTTTGAAGTTCTTAAAGTTCTTGTGAGGTGGTCAGAAAGCCTGCTCAAAATATGCAGGTTAAATGTGGATCATTTTATCAAACACGCCCAAAAATGAAAAACTCGGTTTCTTTAAAAAGCCGAGTTTTTACGCATTCTATTGTTTATTTAAACTACTTAACTTCAGCCGATCTCCGACTGTTAGGTGATTCGTAGTAAACTCCAGAACCTGTGTCCGAGACAAAATGACAATCCCAGTAAGAGCGAATAAAACTCTTCCAAATTGGCTCGGTTGACTTGCGATAATAATCGCCCAACACTGGTTTAATTGCTTCTGTTGCTTCCTTCAAGTGATAATGCGGCATTGTCGAGAAAATGTGGTGGGCTACGTGGGTGCCGATATCGTGATGGATGGAATTGATGATTCCGTAGTCGCGATCGATCGTAGACAATGCACCTTTCAAGAAATACCAATCATTACCGCGATACCAAGGAATATCGGCTTCTGTGTGGTGGAGGAATGTTACCAAATCCAGCCAGATCACGAACACTACATAGGGAACCAAGTAGAACTTAAGTAAAAACAGCCAACCAAACTGATAAGTTAGCGCGCCTAAAAAGCCTACCATCAGTACCAAGGATGCGGAACTCGTCAACACATCCCATTTTTCCGACGGACGGAAAAGCGGGCTACCGGGCATGAAGTGAGAACCAGTTCGATCGGGCGATCGGCGAAATAAATAAATTGGGTAGGCAAATAACATCAAATAAAAGCGTCCCAGCTTTTCGTACCAAGGCATTTGATTGTATTTGCTCTCCGATACCGGATACCAGCTTTCATCGTTATCTAAGCTGCCTGTATTTGCGTGGTGGGTTCTGTGACTAATCCGCCAACCGTGGAAGGGCACGAGAATTGGAGCGTGCGAAAGGTGTCCGATCAGGTTGTTGAGCCATTTGCTCTTAGAAAATGAACCGTGTCCGCAGTCGTGGCCCACTACAAACAATGCCCAAAACATGGTTCCTTGCATCAACCAAAAGATTGGGTAAAAGAGCCAGGAATCGACGGTGTAGGCGATCGCATACAAACCTGCGATGATGCCAATATCTAAAAAGAAATAAGCCAGAGATTTCCATGCCGAGGGCTCAAAACAGTGGGCTGGAATGGCTGCCTTGATATCTTGAAGAGTAAAAGGTAACTCTGTTGTACGAGAGGATGAGCCTTGATTGCTCGCTGGATTGAGAACAGTATTTGATTGCACGAAGTTTCTGATTTAAGCTGACTTGAGAAACCGCATTCCGCCTTCTTTTAACAGTCAATCGATTTTAGATTTTAGATTTTAGATTTTAGATTCACTCCACAGATTAATTGGGGAACTTAACTAAGATCTAAATTTTTTGGCTCTACCCGACATGAGTCGGGGGCTTGTATCCCTGTGCAGGTGAGGTAACATTCAACCTGCAAGGAGCCATATTTTTAATCTGCAAGGGTTTCTAAAGTTCTTTAGTTCGCATGAATAGCCCGTCCGCGATTCTCAAGCAAGTTGGCTTGTGGAATAGTTGTATGGGAAAAATTAGTGCGATCGACCCTGTTATCTGAAAAAATCTCATGTGCCCGTTGTAGGTGCGAAATGCGACTTCAATCTGAGAGTGGACATCTGGAGGAACTACCTCCAGGCTGCAGGTAGCATACAGCGTTTCGAGCAAAAATTGTGAACGAGTGTGTAGGGAAAAGCCCATCGATTTTAGATTGGCGATTTTAGATTTAAGGACAAATCTCCAATCTCCAATCTCCAATCTCCAATCATAGTTTTGGGTTTCACGCAACTTCTACCCAACCGACTGTTCACTACAGTTCACAAATTCTGCAAGAATTGCTAAAACTAAGTTAATGTAACATTTCTACACACATTCTGGCAATGACTTACCAGAAAAACTGGAAAATCCATAAATTGCCGAAAGTTACGGGCGATCGCTTTCCCAATTTTTGATTTTCTAGGTTCCAGCTTTTTCTAATATGAGCTTAGACCGTTTTACCACTTCTGGAACGTCGATCGGATAATCACCGGTGAAACACGCCGAACAAAAACTCATCGGGTCTTCGTTAGTCGCCCTCAGCATTCCATCCCAACTCAAGAAAGCCAAAGAATCAACCCCAATTTGGGCACCGATTTCTGCAACTGATTTAGTAGCAGCAATCAACTGATCTTGATTGTCGGTGTCTATCCCGTAGAAACAAGGATGAGTCACTGGCGGTGAGGAAATTCTCATGTGAACGGCGGTTGCACCCGCATCCCGCAATGCTTTGACGATTTTGCGGCTGGTTGTGCCGCGCACGATCGAATCATCGATAATGATTACCCGCTTTCCTTCCAACACATCTTTAAGAGGGTTGAGTTTCATGCGGATTCCTGACTCCCGCATTGTCTGAGTCGGTTGAATAAAAGTGCGCCCGACGTAACGGTTTTTAATCAATCCTTCGGCGTAAGGAATGCCGGAAGCTTGAGAAAAGCCGATCGCCGCCGGGATTCCAGAATCGGGAACGCCGATGACTATATCCGCATCAGCCGGAGATTCTGCTGCTAACAAACGCCCGATCCGCAGGCGGTAGCTGTACAAACTTTCACCTTCCATCTGGCTGTCCGGTCGAGCAAAATAGATCATTTCAAAGATGCAAAGTTTGCGCTTTTGTTGCTGACTCCAGTGGAAGGAAGCCATACCTTCCTCTGTAATCCAAACTAATTCTCCCGGTTCTACGTCCCGCAAAAATTCAGCACCGATAATATCCAAGCCACAAGTTTCCGATGCTAAAACGTACCGTACCGGAGTTGTGGGAAGGATGCCAATTACCAACGGGCGGACACCGTGGGGGTCGCGGACTCCCATCACGCCTTTGGGGGTGGCGATGGTCAAACTAAAGGCTCCTTGGCACATAGCAAAGGCGCTGATCGCTGCTTCCAGCCAGTCTTTACCTTTGTCTACCTCGGAACCGATCGCCACTGCGATCGCCTCTGAATCCGTCGTGCTGACAAATTCGCACTTGCGAGACAACAATTCTTCCCGCAATTCTTTGGTATTGACAAGATTACCGTTGTGTGCTAGGGCAAGACTTCCCAAACGAGTTTCGACAACCACAGGCTGAGCGTTGACCACGCGCGACGAGCCGGTAGTAGAGTAGCGAGTGTGCCCTACAGCTAAGTTACCGGGCAAGTGACCTAAACTCGATTCGTTGAAGACTTGGGAAACCAGTCCCATATCTTTGTGCAGGTGGACTTTTTCACCGTCAAAGGTAGCAATTCCTGCTGATTCCTGACCCCGGTGCTGCAAGGCATACAAACCGAAGTAGGTCAACTTGGCGACATCTTCACCCGGTGCGTAGATACCGAAAACGCCACAAGCTTCCTCGGGCTTGTCGGGTTTGCTAGAATGCTCGTCAGCCGCGAAGGAATGGTTGGGAATCATAGATGGGTGGGTTCCTAATGGGGAAGGTGGGTTAGGGGGACAGTTTCAGCGGGAAATCTTGTTTGCGAAAGCGTCGCATAACTTAACATTCCCTTAATCTTGCCACGGATCTGTCATTATTTCCAACTCGTGTAGCATTTCAGACAGAAGCGATGCGGCGTTTAATGGCATTGTAGTATCGATCGCCCTCAAATCCTATATTAACCTTGATTAACGGCGGGCGAGGGATTCGGCGATTGAAAGAGACTGTGGGCGAATTCGCCAAGCGTGTTACCCCTCACATCTGGAATACAGCATTGGGTTTCGCTCTGACTACTTAATAGCTATATGGTTAATTAAATTTTCAGTCCAGAGCCACTATTTTTACGGGTGAAGGGTAAAACCATTTTTAAATTCGCCCACAGTCTCTTTCAACCGCCGAGTCCGATCTACTTATTTTTCTGTTGAGTCTTCGCTTGTTCGATCGCAATTTCCCTGACTGCTTGCAAAGAACTCAAATTCGATGCTCCCTCAATCGCCTTCACCGCCAAATCTTGAACCTGTTTCAAAGCAGAATCCAGTTGTTTCGACAAGCTAGCAAGGCGCGCATCTTGATTTTGAATGGTCTGCAACATCCCTTGAATTTGCAGTTCATAATTTTGCTTCTGCCCTTCGATATCTTTAGCAGACAAATCAGCCTTAACTTTAGCTTGATAATTGCCAATATTGCGACCGTTATCTTTCCCGTTCTTGATATTAGCTTCCAGTTCTTTCGGGAAAGCTTCTACCTTCGCTTTTAGCTCAGCATACAGCTTTTCTCGTTCCGAAATAGATTTTTCGCGTTCCGCCCACTGTTTCTCCTGTTCTTGCTGAAACTCTTCGATTTCTTGATACAGCGTTTTCTGGCGCTGTTCGTATTCTTCGATGTCCAGATTTCGCTGAAGATTCAAATCATAATCATACAACTCTTCATCTCGGTCGCGAGCTTTTTGGTGATTCTCATTACGTTCTTTAACGGCCAACTTTTGGAGTTCCTGCTCTTTTTCCCAAGCTTGCCGACGTTCCAACAATTCCTGTTCAACCGTTTCGCGCTGTTCGCTAAGTTCGCCAGCAAAAGTTTTGGCGCTTTCTTCGTACTGTTGAATTAAATTGTCCAGCGTATCTTCTGCAACATCTTCTAAACTGTGTAACTCTTGCAGTTGTTGAATTTCATCGCCCACAGTGCGGCGCAATTCTTCGAGTTTAGCAGCTTCCGAAGTTAATTTCTCCGACAACTCACTGACAGCGCCACCAAAGCCAAATTGCAGCAAAATCAAATTGTCGATTGTAGACTGCATTTTTTGTGGATTTTGAGTTAAAGCCATTGGTTTTTGGGCCTCCACAATAGGTTTTTCTGGGGCTGGTGTTTGCTTTTGGGAAGCGTTTAGCTGTTGGATTTGCGATTCTAACTGCGCTTTTTCTTGCGCTGCTTCCTTGTAGGCTTCTAAAATTTCAGCCTTGGTGCTTTTGTCGCTAACTTTTTTGTTCATGACTTTTCATTCCTTAATACTTGCGAAAATTTCTGTCATTTTTCCGTAAGGTGCGGATTGCACACCTTACTGGGTTTTAAGCTTTGCTGGCAAAAGCTTTCATTGCCAAATCTTGCGCTTGCTTCATTGTGGCTTGCAGTTGCGCGGAAATTTCGGCTATTTGTTCGGTTTGTCGCTCAATAGTCTGCTGTAGAGATTGGACTTTCAATTCATATCCCAGCTTGCTTCCTTCCCATTCTTTCTCCACTAAATCTGCCTTAACTTTAGCTTCGCGGGAAACTTCTTGGATTGCTTCTTCTTTGGCTTTGACATAAGCCTCTTTGAGTTCTTCTTCAAATCCGGCGGCTTTTCTTTGATTCTCTTCAAACTCCGCTTGATTGTCGCTGAGGACTTTTTCGCGCTGTGTCCAATTTTTCTCTTTTTCGCGAGTAGATTGCTGCAAATCTCGTTCTAGTTTGCGCTTCTTTTCTTCGTATTCGTCGGTTTCGATTTGGCGGCTGCGCTGTAATTCGTATTGGTAATCGGCGGTTTCTTCCTGACGTTCTTTAGTTATGAGTGCAGCCTTTTCTTGAACTGCTGCATCAAATTCTTGCTGTTCTTTTTCCCAAACCTTGCGTTTTTGGGTGGTGTCTTTTTCGATTATTTCGCGCTGGTTGGCGCTGTTTTGTTCGAGCAGGGTCAATTTTTCTCGGTGTTCTTGAGTTAAAATGTGGAGGGCGTCTGCTACAACTCTGATTTGCTGCAACTCTTGCAATTGTGCGGCTTCAATTTCGATCGCGCGTTTTAATTCGTCTAATTTTGAAGATTCCGCCTTCAGTTTTTCGGAAAGTCCGCTGGTGATGCTGCCGAAATCTAATTGCAAGTCTGCCAAGCCTTTGACGATGCTGTCAATTGTGTAGGTGGAGGCGAGTTCTAGGACTTGTTTGTTTTTGGCTTTTTCGGCTGACTGTTCTTTGGTTTCTACTTTAGATTCGATCTTTTTTTTGTCTGCTAAAATCTGCTGAAAGTTTTGCAAAATTTGGGCTTTGCTATCCTTGACAGTTGCTATTGTCATAATTTTTGCTCCTCCTGATTATAACTTTTTGACACTTGTGACTGAAACGTTTTCAGTTATTCTAAGTTGCGGAGTTGGCTGAGAATGGAACGGTACTTTCTGGCTGCGTCGGGTTTTTCTTCTGGATTGGCAATACCTAGAGTTTTGAGAATTTTCCAGCAGCGATCGCACCGATTTCCTGGCCCGCAGCCGCACTCATCAATTATACTTAAAAGTGTGCCTTTTAGCAATTGATTTTCCGCTAACAAAGCTCGGTAATTCCGCTGGACAGATTCGGCAACTAAAGTCATGTGTTGGAAGTCTTCGGTGAGACTTTCGATGTCGTTAACTGCGTCTGCCCGAATTTGGTCTAGGATCTCAATATTCTCTTTCAAACGGCTTTCTTGCAGGTTTGGTTTGGTTTTCAGCTTGGTTAATTTCTTCATTTCACTCTGTTGTAACAGTTATGGTAAAGGCGCGATTAAATCGCGCCTTTACAACAAAATTAGAACAAGTCAGCAGTTAATTGCTCTTCGGCTGGCGGTAGCGACATACTGCCGTTGGAATTCAAAGCCATAGCATCGCTTTCACCGCTAGCGTGAGCAGCCATCAAGCAGGCAACTTGCTGCGCCGGCAGGTTATCTAAACACACCATAGCTTTTGTTCCTTCTAAGTCAATCATCCGCGATTGATTGCTAGAATCTGACAAAACTGCTGCGGCTTGGTCGATTACTCCCCAGTCTTTACGCTCCATCCAAGACCATTTCAAGCTGTAGTAGTTGATCGGTTTTACTACTCCGCTGTCGTCGGGTTTCTGACCGGAATGCTTGACGAATTCGGGAATAAAAATCCCGGTTGCAGGTTCTACGCCGCGAGATTGAACTGATGCTACCAAACGGTTAAAATCGTTCAAGCTGCGGTTTTTGATGTATGTCACCATGACAACTCCTTGCGGCAATTCGCCACTTTCTGCGACAAACCACAGTTGACCCCACAATGTGTGGGAAGTTTGACCGAGGGAACCGAAGAATTTGGAGAATTTGAGGATTGTCATGGAACACTTGGAACCGTAGTCTGTATCGCCGATCGCCCACTGGCCACTTTGGCAATTGTTACGCACTGCAATTGGGATTTCTGGTACTAGCAAAGCATTGCTCGGTTTGGCACCAAATACTGAAAATGTAGGTCTTTCTTGTGTTTTAGTAGTCATTGTTCGTTTTTCCTTAGTTATTTATTGCTTTACGGGGAATTGGTAATTGGTAATCCGTTAAATCTCGTACATTGCTCGTGGCCGAACTTCGATTACCTAATGAGATGTGTTGTCGCTTTTGGTTCGGGATAGGTATACTCAAGCATCGCCTCTTGTTGAGCTTTGATAATCCGCAGCGCGGCGAGCAAATGCTCTAACGTTTCTAAGTGCGCTGGGGTGAAGTGGATGCTGAAGCCTTCGCCATCCCGCGCGTAGCCGGGACAAACAAGTGAGGCTGAGCTTTGTTCTTCGTGGGTGGCGATGTATAGCCAGTCATCGTCTTCGAGCTTGTAATGCGTGTCTGTCCAGGTTCTCAGCATTTGCGATCTGCTCCTCCTTATTTGCTGCGTACAAGCGTTTTGACGCCCAGCGCTTCTCACTCCTCTGAAGTTGACGACGCTATATGTAGCGTGTGAGCTAGGCTAATTGGCACCCTTAACCCTACCAGTCAGGGTTAAATCGTTGATTAAACCGTCAACTAATCTCATGGTAGCGCGGGTTGATTTTCCCGTCAAGTATTTTGTTGAACTTTTCATCAAAACAGGCTAGAATGCTTGTCAGGAGGCAAAAAACCGTGGAACAAACATTTGGAAGACTGATCCGTCAAGCTCGCAAGGACAAAGCTTACTCACAACGTGAGCTAGCAGCTATGCTAAGTGTGGACTTTACTTATTTGTCGAAGTTGGAGAACGATCGAGCGGATTATGCGCCAAAAGAGGAGGTAATCCGAGCATTAGCGCGAAATCTAGACATAAACGAAGAGGAATTGATTTTCTTGGCGGGGAGGCTGCCACAGCAGTACGAAGCGCTGCTGAAGCAGAATCCGAAGGAAATGCAGGCTCTTTTCCGCCGGATGCAAGAAAATCCAGATTGGCTCAAACAGTCTTTTGAAGCGTAAGAGAGGCCCCTCATAGTGAGTATTTTTAAGCCGTATTGCTTCTATCCCAAAGAAACGATCGAGCGTTTGGCAAATGACATCTTGATGCAGATGCAGAAAACGCAAAATTTTGCTCCGAGATGGCCTTTTGATGCGACAACGGTTGCTGATTTTCTGGATTTGGGTGTAGTTTGGGAGTGCATTGAGCCGGATGAAGAAGGTGCGATCGCGGCGAGGATTTTGCCGCAGCAGCGGTTAATCGAAATCAACGAACAGATTCTCGAAAAACCCCCAGGCTTCATCGAATCGACGATCGCCCACGAAATCGGCCACTGGGTGCTACACGTCAATCAAGACGAAGCAGACGGCACTGTCGAACAGTTGGAATTAAACTTAGGGAATGAAGGAAAAACGGCCCAGGATGTCGAGGAACCGTTTGTTTGTCGGGGTGCGAGTGCTGATAATAAGGTTTTGTCGATCGAATGGCAAGCGCAATATTTTGCAAGCTGTTTGTTGATGCCTCGGTGTATTTTGGAGGAAAAAAGACAGGGACGCGATTTAACAAAGTGGTCGCATTTATACAAAATGAGAGATGAATTGGGAGTGAGCATTTCCAATTTGACAAACCGCTTGCAAGAATTCGATTGGATTTACATTCCCAAGGGAACGCGCGAGATTTATGCCGGGAAAGATGCGGCAAACGGGCAGCAGCGGTTGTTTGGATAGAATTTGATTGAATTTGAGGTTTGAGAGAGATTCTCGAATCTCAATTTTTTCAGATAACTTTGAAAAAATGAGGTTGCAAAATGGAAACAAAACGAGTAGCAGACCTGACAGTTGAAGAACTGCAAGCGATAATTCTCGAAACCAAACGAGTATCAGAATTGACCGTTGGAGAATTGAAAGCGGTAATTGCGGAAGCGATCGATATGCGGTTAAGCCAATGGATAAATCCTTTCAATAGCAATACCTTGCCCCTAGTTCCGCAAAGGACGAAGGAAGAACAAATGCAGAGGAATTTAGCAGCAATAGAGTGGTTACAAAAGTGGCGAGAAGAAGGAGACGCCGAGGAACAAACAGAGACATTTGAATATTTGCAAAAAGTATTAGACGAAGACAGGCTTTCGTCGAACCGACCGTTATTTGTGCAACAAAAATGATAGTTTTATTGGATTCGGGGCCTCTGGGAATATTAACAAATCCCAAGGGGTCGCCTGTGACTGTAGAGTGCCAACTTTGGGTAGAATCTTTGCTATTTAAAGGCTACAGGATGATTTTACCTGAAATAGCAGATTATGAAGTGCGGCGCGAGTTATTGCGGGCAAATAAGTTGGCAGGTATCAAACGCCTTAACGAATGCAAATCTCGCTGGCTGGAATACTTGCCGATAACAACGCCAGTAATTCTCAAAGTGGCCGAGTTGTGGGCGGCATCGCGTCAAGCAGGAATGCCGACAGTAGATCCCAAAGAACTTGATGGAGATGTGATTTTAGCAGCTCAAGCTTTGCTGCTTCGTGGCGGTGGAGAAGAGGTTGTTATTGCTACAACAAATGTGGGGCATTTGTCGAGATTTGTGGATGGTCGCGAGTGGCGGGATATTGAGTAATGCTGGATACTAAAGTTAAAATTTACACTTGAAATTGCATTTTATGCTAACCAATATTGAAATCCTGCTGGCAGCTTGTGAGGAATTAAATATCCCTTACGAAATCCTGCATCCTTCCCAAAACTTGATTAGACTCAAACAGGGCGGCGAAGAATATTATTTTGTCAATTACATGACGCCATTTAACAGCGCGTCAGTAGCAGAGATTTTTAAAGACAAAGAATATACTTATCAACTATTAAACGGCAAAATAAATACTCCCAGAACTCTCGGTTTTGTCTCGCCTCACTGCGAGGATAAGTATAAAAAGTATTTGACTTTCCCAGATATTGAATCAATAGTTTTAGAAGTAAACAAAAATTTCGCTTTTCCGGTGATTCTCAAAAGAAATCGCGGTGCTGGTGGCAACAATGTTTTTTTGTGTGAAAGTAGAGAGCAAATTAAAGCAGCCCTAGAAATTATATTTAACGTCAACAGCAAAGATTATGACTATGTGGCGCTAGCTCAAGAATATATCGAAATTGTCCACGAATATCGGGCTGTATTCTGCAAAGAAAGGCTAGTTTTGCTGTACGATAAAGACAAATCTCAGGCTAAATTTGCGGGTAATTTAAGCCCGCTGCACTGGGAAGGTGCAAAAGCCAAATATATAATTAACCCCACTCTCATGTCTGAGATTGAAGATTTTGTTAAACCTGTTTTTGCTGAAATTGCGATTAACTATGCGGGGCTTGACATAGCACTCGATAAAAACGGAGCATATTGGTTAATTGAAATTAACTCAAGTCCCAATTACGATATTTTTGTGAGAGATAACGATCGCCAAATTGTCGTAACAATGTTTAAAGGCATTGTGGATAGCTTGGTTGTTAACAAAACGCCTTATTTGAAATGAAGAGTTGAGTAACGAGAACCTTAACCCAACCTACATATTTTGAAATTCACTCCATTCCTTGAAAATACCAGTAGAGGTTAGCAACAGTTAAATCATTGACTTCTTGCCAACTTGAGGGGGCTAAAGCTTTATAGCCAGAGGTAGTTGCTTTCTGACTGATATAAGATTCATGTTGTTGACGCAAGCTAGGTTTGATCAAAAATCGCAATTGATCGCGTAGTGATTTAAAGTGGGATTTTTGCTGCAAGTTTTCGTAGAGCGCAATTTCTTCGGGTTCTGCCACTATAGCAACTTCTTGATTAATATTTGAAACTGGTGTCGTTTCCATATTTAAACTAGCCAATTGTTTACGCTCATCAGCCGATAAACTTAGCATCCAATCTACCTGGTTTTGCCAAGAGTTCAAAACTGCTAAATCCTGATTGTAAATCCGTGTAATTTCTGGAAATATAAAATCCATTTCATCTTTTGTGCAGCGCTCAATAACGGTGAGAATGTCTTGGCGTATTCTTTCTTGGAGGTGGGAAAGGGAATTACTTACAGACGCAGGCTCGTTCAGCAATTGATAAGTTAATGAAATTGTCTGCTCAATTGCCCAAGCACATTCAACTCTACGAAGATAGCCCACGGCACAAGTGGCTTTGAATAATTCAGGATTATTATAGTCAGCTAAAGCATTAGCTAAAATGTGTTGTGCACTTGTTAAGGTAGAATTTCTGGTATGTTTATCTTCCATTAATAAAGCATTTTGAATTAGTCTCTGTGCTTGATCGAATTTCTGATAAGCTCGACTTAAGATTAAACGATGTTGCTCAAAATTAATGCTTTCAGCTAACAGTTTAATTTCAGCAATAACTTCTGCTTTCTGGTCTTTCAGCAGTGCGTCTATACTAATAAATCCTTGTGTAACTGTTAGCTTCAATTCCTTAATATCTTCCCTCATTTTCAAAGTCTGATGAAGGTTAACGGCTGACAGTGCAGCTATGGCCACCACGCCGACACCAATGACGGCAGTAGATGCTGACAGAATGCCCACATTAGCCGAAAGAGATTTTAAGCCATACTCAATCACATCTAGTCTTTTGTAAGTTTCTTTAAAACCCATATCTGTTTGAACCATTTGCCCTACACCTAATACAAAATCTGGAATAGCTAACAACGGCTCGGCAACCATACCAATTGCCGTACCTACAAAGTGACCGGTTGCCCTGTCTCTAGCTATTCCCAATAATACTCCTGCACTATTCTTCACGACTTCATAAGTGCCGGAGATAATACCCGCCTGTATGTGAGGAGGAAACACAAAAACCATATTTTTTTACCTGAATAGCGATTAATATTACACATTATAATATATTATCTGATTATGGTTAACTCTGTCAGTCTACAGTGGAATTACTTAAATGAACGAATTCATGCAAGCATTTCAGAACATCGCCCAATATTCGGCTCTCGTCGCGGCGGATGATGATAAATCCTTAGAAATTAAGGAATCTGCTACAACCGTAATTAAGTCTGTCCAGCCTGGGTTTGATGAATTGAGGGAATCAGCCACCAGACTTGAGAAAGTTGTGCAAAAATGCCGAAACGATATCGATCACGCTGAAGACGTTTGGACTTGTAAACTTGGGATTATCCAAGCTTCAAAACAGGAAATATGGCAACAGCTTGGGGAACTGAGCGGCTGTCATGTCAGAATTAATGAACTAGGTCGTCAATGTCAAAGTTCGGCGCTCGCTGAATCTCAAGATTATTGGGATAAAATATTTGATGTTCGCGTGAAACAGAAGTGGTTTATTGATGCAGCCCAAAAACACAAAAAAGGAATTGGCTGGAAAGAAAAGGATGATTTTATTAAAGATATTCCCATAGTTATGAATCTTGTTTGTATGGAAATCGATAAAATCATTAAGCGCAGCCTGGATCTGGTTTATCAAGACCTTAGCACGATTAACTTAAAAGTGCTTAACCAGTATTTCCAAATTTTAGATAAGCCGACAAAAAATGTGTGGAATCATCACATGAATTTAATTTTTAGCGAGATATCAAATAAATTTGAGCAGCCGACAGTTTACTTGCCTGAAAATACCAAATCACTGAGATCTGAACTTATTTCGGCTCTGGATGATTTATCGAAATACCGTTTAGGCGATCTTTTTTGGGAAGAGGTTGTAAAATTTAAAAAGCAGGTTTCAAGCGCCATAAATAATTTCATTGACTCAATTTTTGATGACAGATTAAAACTAGGAAGTCGAGCCTTATTTAAAGCCCTGAGATTTTACAATAAATTTCTGGAAAAGCAAGATAGATATCAGCAAGAAACACCTGCACAACGTCAGGCTGAAAGAAACTGGATTGATTCGCAATGGACAGAAATTCAGAAAGTAGAAAAAGGTATTAAAATAATTCTAAATTCTTCTCCATAATTCCTTAAGCTACTGTTATTGTACTAGAGTGCACATCTTCACACGCTAAAATAAACTTAGTCACAATTCCCTGAAAAAAATTACAACACAACTGTTAGAAGTAGAGGAAAAGCTTGCGGAGGTGCGTGAGTGTAAACAGTCTCATCATCTAGATTCAACTATTGATTGCTCTCACGCACCCTACAGCTACAAACTTTATATTACATCCTCTCCAACACCTTAATCCCCAACAACTCCAAACCTAACTTCAAAGTCCTCGCCGTCAAATCGCACAAAATCAACCGCGAAGTCCGCAACGGTTCCTCAGCTTTCAAAACTGGACATTGCTCAAAAAATTGATTAAACTTTTGGCTCAATTCAAACAAATACTGACAAATTCGATTCGGCAACAAATCGCCGCCTACAGCATTCACAACTTCATTCAACTGCAATAAATGCTTTGCCAATACCAATTCGGCATCTGATTGCAAAATCACTTTCGCACCAGCATCTAAGTTATCAAAATTAATCTCACCTTTGCGGCGAATTCCCTGCACGCGCACATAAGCATACAGCATATAAGGAGCGGTATTTCCTTGCAAGGCGAGCATTTTGTCGTAACTGAAAATGTAGTTGCTGGCGCGATTTTGACTTAAATCGGCATACTTAACGGCACTCAAACCAACTGTTCGAGATACGTTAGCAATGAATTCCTCAGTTTCTTGTCTTTCTTCGGCTTTTAATCTCTCTTCTAAATCTTGGCGCGTGCGGACGATCGCCTCATCTAACAAATCCTGCAACCGCACTGTTTCGCCAGAACGAGTTTTGAGTTTTTTGCCGTCTTCTCCCAATACCAAACCGAAGGGAATGTGCACAATTTCGACATCTTCAGGAATCCAACCAGCTTTTCTCGCTACTGCAAATACTTGGGCAAAGTGGTTTGCTTGTCCCGAATCGGTGACATAAATTAAGCGCTTTGCATTGTCTTTTTGGATGCGGTAGCGCACGGCGGCTAAATCTGTTGTCGCGTAGTTGTAGCCGCCGTCGGTTTTTTGGACTATTAGCGGCAGGGGTTCGCCTTCTTTGTTGGTGAAACCGTCTACAAAAACGCATTTCGCGCCGTCACTTTCTACTAGCAAACCTAAGTTGGTTAAATCTTCGACTACCGCAGGCAATAATGGATTGTAAAACGATTCGCCGCGTTCGGTTAATTTGATGTCGAGCAAGTCGTATATTACTTGAAATTCGCGGCGAGATTGATCGCACAACAATTTCCAAGCGCGGCGGGTGTCTTCGGCGCCTGCTTGCAGTTTTACTACTTCTTGGCGGGCGGTTTCTTTAAAGGTTTCGTCTGTGTCAAAGCGCTGTTTTGCTTGGCGGTAAAATGCGACTAAATCTCCTAAGTCTAGGGCGTCAGCGGTTGTGAGGGCTTCGGGGTGAACTTCGCGCAAGTATGCGATCAGCATTCCGAATTGGGTGCCCCAGTCGCCGATGTGGTTGATTCTGAGTACGTCGTGGCCTTGAAATTCGAGGGTACGGGCGATCGCATCTCCGATGATTGTCGATCGCAAGTGTCCGACGTGCATTTCTTTGGCTATATTCGGACTCGAAAAGTCGATCGCGATTGTCTGAGGCGTTTTCGCCGGTTCAATCCCCAAACGCGAGTCGCCGGCGATCCTCTTCGAGGGCTTCGCTAACGCACTAATTTGCGCTTCCAAATAAGCCGGTTTCAGCTTCAAATTGATAAAACCGGGCCCGGCGATTTCTGGGGTTTCGCAGATGTCAGTAATATCTAGGTTTTCGATGATTGTTGAGGCGATCGCCCGTGGGGGCTTTCCTAACTTTTTCCCCAAACTCATCGCCGCGTTGCACTGAAAGTCCCCAAAGTTGGGATTGCTGGCGGCGGCTAGCATCGGATCTGCACCTGAATAATTTTCGCCGAATGCAGCGGTGAATGCTTTTTCAAATTTTGCTTTTAACTGTTGGGCGATCGAGTTCATGTTTAATATTTTGATTGGATGTTTATTTTTAACTCTAGATTAATGACTTTTTGCCAATAATACTCTTACTACTTAGGTAATTTCCCTCTGGTTCTCTTCCTCTCGTCCTCTCCTCCTCTCCTCACCTACTAGGAAATTTTGTACTTCGCTTTGAGCTGCTGATGCGATCAAAAGCACTGACGGTAATAGCACAGAGTACATTTTATCACAGTTGCGATCGCTACACAAATTAAAAATTATCACATCTAGTCAATGATCTCGATCGCTAGATCATTTTGTTAAATCGCTTACATTAAGGTATGTTAAAATTTTTTCAATGCTCCCAAAAATCCTACGAAAGGAAGTAGTTATGTTATCTCAACCTATTTTTGGCGATCGCTCTCTGACCCAAGCCTTTTATCAAGCAGTAATCGATCGCTTCTACGACGGTTTCAGTCTGTCCACCCAAGCACTATTACGAGAGTGTACCCTCGGCTTTGCCCCTTGTCCCGATGGAGTCAAAACCTTTTTCATCATCGCGCCGAGTCTGGATGCAGCAGAGCAACTAATGGAAAAAATGGACAGCATTTTGGAGCGAGTTGCCGAACTCATGGCTGGAGTCGGACAAGTTGCTCTGTGCATAGTTCCCCCCGGCAGCGAAGCAGAGCAACCAGTAGATATGCAAGATTTAGAAAAAGTTCCCCCAGATTGTCTGGCTTGCAAATTCTTTACAATTATATGGGCCGATGCTGCGGCCGATCGGTAAAATTGACAGTTAGCAACCAGCAACTCAACAAGGTTCGGCTGAACCTGTGGCTGTGGCGCGGGGTAGATTGTCTGTTAGTTACAGTCCGTGGAATTATCGGGCAAAGCGTGCAGGTAATTTAGATCGTTGGCAAGGTTGCACTCGCAATCCTTGGCAAGTATTAAACAAGCAGACAAAATATATATCAAAGGCCCGCTTGTCAGTCGCTCAGATTTTTACCTGCCGGCTCAAACAGCCGTGCATCTACTTTTTACATTCCCAATAAAGGAAATCAAAAATCCGCATCAACGTTCCTGGGTGTCTCGCTTCAAAAGACAGCAGCAGGAATGAGGCGGTATCGCTGGCAAATAGATTTTTGCGAAATATCTGCTGATGTTCAGAATAAGCAGAAATATTCTCAAAAATAGATAATAGTTCCGCAGGTTGACCTCAGAAACACGGTTTTTACCCCCGCGCTTCATATTCGTAGTTCGCTAGGAAATTGACAGAAAATAGACTGTTTGTGGGAGAGTCACTAGCTAGAAACACAGCAAAGCTTTACTCAAAAAAAGAGCAGTTTTCCAGCGAAACCCCTGGCAGTGCACAGCGATCGTATCACAGCCTCATAGAATTTGTGAAAAATTTCAGTTGAAAATTTGAATTATTAAATTTTATGCCTAACATTGGCGATAAAATCTAAGATTGAAATTCTCAAATCTGAAATCCAGGCATCATGGTAAAACTGACACCAAACCCCAGCTTTAGTTTAACAATTCGGGTTGCTCTGCCGAACCAGCCGGGAATGCTGGCAAGAGTCACCAGCGCGATCGCATCTGTCGGCGGCAACTTCGGCCAAATCGACTTGATCGAGCAAACCCGCGCCACTACAATTCGTGATATCACCGTTGATGCCTCCAGCCTCGAGCACAATGAAGAAATAGTGCAAGCAGTGAAAGGACTCCCAGATATCAAAGTGATCGACGTGTACGATCGCACTTTCAACTTGCACCGCGGCGGAAAAATCAGCGTAGTTAGCAAAATTTCCCTCAAACGCCAGTCAGATTTGGCAATGGCATACACCCCTGGAGTCGGCCGCATCTGCACGGCGATCGCCAATGACCCGCAACAAGTTTATAACCTCACAATCAAACAAAATACTGTTGCCATTGTTACCGACGGTAGCGCAGTTTTGGGACTGGGAAACCTCGGCGCTGCCGCCGCACTGCCAGTCATGGAAGGTAAAGCCATGCTATTTAAAGAATTTGCAGGTATTGACGCCTTTCCTATCTGTTTGAATACCCAAGATACGGAGGAAATTATTCGCACAGTGCAGAATATCGCCCCGGTTTTTGGTGGCGTTAACCTCGAAGATATTTCTTCTCCCCGCTGCTTTGAAATCGAAGCAAGATTGCGGGAAACCTTAGATATTCCAATTTTTCACGACGACCAGCACGGCACTGCAATTGTCAGTTTGGCAGCATTAATTAATGCCTTGAAACTCGTCAAAAAAACAATCGCAGAAGTGTGTATCGTGATTAACGGAGCCGGTGCGGCCGGAGTCGCGATCGCCCGCTTGCTGCGTAAAGCAGGTGCCCAAAACATCATCATGTGCGACTCCAAAGGCGTTCTCTCCGAAGACCGCACGGATATGAACCCAGAAAAACTAGAATTTGCCGTCGCTTCGAGCGGTACTTTGGAAGATGCGATCGCCGGTGCCGATGTATTTTTAGGCGTCAGCGCCCCAGGCGTAGTCACCCGCTCCATGGTGCGTTCGATGGCCGAGAATCCCATTGTTTTTGCCATGGCAAATCCCATTCCCGAAATCCAGCCAGAATTAATTATGGAAGATGCGGCGATTATCGCAACCGGACGCAGCGATTACCCAAATCAAATTAATAATGTTTTGGCATTTCCGGGGATATTTCGAGGTGCTTTGGACTGCAAAGCAACCACGATTACGCCCACTATGTATTTGGAAGCAGCTTATGCGATCGCCTCTTTAGTCAGTCCTTCCCAGCTTGACAAAGAGCACATTATACCGTCTGTTTTTGATGAAAGAGTTGCCATTGCTGTCGCCGGTGCAGTGCAGTTAGCCGCCAGATCCGAAGGTCTTGCCCGCGATTAATAGAAGGAAGAAGGAAGACCTCCTTCTTCCTTCTTCTCTCTTGCTTAATGAAGGATAAAAGTCACAGCAATAAACAACATAAAAAGATATAATTAAATAAATCAAGTCCAGCTAGGTCAGATGCAAAGCCAGTTAGGAAAAGCCAAGCGCGATCGCTCCCACCGCAAATTGTTACAACTCAGCCCGATCGGGCTAGCCTTGTGCCGGACAGACGGGACTTTTCTCGACGTAAATCCAGCTTTTGCAAGTATTATCGGCCGCACAGTTGCAGAAACTCTCCACCTCAACTACTGGGAAATTCAGCAAACACAGTGCGCGCCCCCAGAAAAATATTTAGAATGTCAAGTAAAAAATAGCCATACGCACCTGTGCGAAGCAGCATACAAACATAAAAATAACCATCTCGTACCCGTGCGAGTTTCCGAGCGGGCAATTGAAATAGGGGGAGAGTGCGCGATTTGGCTAAGCGCTGAAGAAAATTTTAGTTCTCAGCAGGAAAATAGCGAACCGCTGGAATCAGCGCCGCTGCAGAGCAATTCACATCTAGAAAAATTGCTGACCAAGCAGACTGCAGAACTGGAAAAAACTCAGAAACTACTCGAAGAAAAATTTTCCGAACTGGAACAGGCTCAAGAAAAATTGCGTCTCCAAAGTCAAATTATCGACCAAATTCACGAAGCGGTGATTTCTACAGATATGGACGGCTGGATCACCATGTGGAATCAAGCCTGCCAAAAGTTATACGGCTATGAAAAAACTGAGGCTATCGGACAGCACATTTCTCTAATTTACCCGCCTGAAAAGCACGAATTTTTATTAGAGGAAGTCATCAAACCGCTACAAAAAAAAGGCGAGCATGAAATAGAAGTTATAACACGCCGAAAATCAGGAGAAATATTTTCCTCGCACCTGATGCTTTCGCTATTGAAAGACCAAACGGGAGAAGTTGTGGGGATGATTTGCTCTTTAACAGATCTCAGTATTTGCAAAGCTTTAGAACAAGAGTTAGCCCAGAGACAAGCACTATTTGATGCCTTTTTGAAGGAGGCACCTGCAGGACTTTGCATTTTGGACTCCCAACTGCGGTACGTGCAAATCAATCAATTTCTAGCACAAATAAACTGCCTGAGTCCTGAAGAACACATAGGCAAGACTGTACGGGAAATATTGCCGAACATCGCTCCTATTGTAGAGCCTTTGTACGAACAAATTTTGAGGGCGAAACAACCCTTAATTAATATCGAGATGAGTGGTGACAATCCCAGAAAGCCGGGGTTTGTCCGGCACCTGACAGGCTCTTATTTTCCCTTGCTAGACAAAGATGGCGAGGCTCTCGGCATCGGTGCAGTCATCATTGACATTAGCGATCGCAAACAAGCAGAAGCTGCGCTGCAAAAAAGCGAACAGCTTTACCGCACTATGGCAAGCAACTTTCCTAACGGTGCGGTGATGTTGTTCGATCCAGAAATGCGTTACACGCTGGTAGAAGGTACAGAATTAGCAGCAGTGGGGCTTTCCAAAGAGTTGATGGAAGGCAAGACAATCTGGGAAGTATTCGAGCCAGATGTGTGCGCTGATATCGAGCCAACTTACCGGGCGGCACTGGCAGGAGAAACAGTTGTTACAGAATTTTTTTACAGCGCTCGCGTTTACCTCGGTTATGCTTTGCCAGTGAGAAACGAACGGCAAGAAATCATCGGCGGATTGCTAATGACTCAAAACATTACTGCTCGCCAATTAGCAGAAGAAGCGCTCAGGGAAAGCGAGGAAAAATATAGGTGCATTGTCGAGACAGCAGACGAAGGGATTTGGATCATAGATACGGAGAGTAAAACTACTTTTGTCAACCAAAAGATGGCCGATATGCTCGGCTGCACTCCAGAGGAAATGATCGGACAGTCGCTATTTGCTTTCATGGATGCAGAAGGCATCGCGATCGCACAAATCAGTCTCAAACGCCGCCGTGAAGGAATGCGCGAACAGCTCGATTTTAAGTTCCGTCGCCGAGACGGCAGGGACTTGTGGGCGATGGTTTCTACTAATTCCTTGGCTGACAAACAGGGACGCTATGTGGGCGCTTTGGCAATGGTTGCCGACATTACCGATCGCAAGCAAACAGAAGCCGCATTGCAGCAGTCCGAAGCTAAATTTCGATCGCTCTACGAATTAACCAGTTTGCCTGTTTTGATGTTATATGACAATCGCATCACCGATGCCAACACAGCCACCCTAAAACTATTTGGCTGTACTACTCCGCAACAGTTGTACGGCCAAAACCCCGGCCAACTCTCGCCTCCTTTTCAACCCAACGGCAGAGATTCTTTGAGCTTTATTAACGAAATGATGGATATCGCCTTTGAGCGGGGAAACCACCGTTTTGATTTGGTTCACCGGCGCTTAGACGGTACTGATTTTCCCGCAGAAGTTGTGCTGACAATCATTGAGGTGGGAAATGAAAAAATTATCCAAGCAGTGATCCAAGATTTAACCGATCGCAAACTTGCAGAAGAAACGCTAGTGCGATCGGAACAAGCGCTCATACAGCAAGCTCAGCGAGAACTGCTGCTCAATCAAATTGCCAACCAAATCCGCACTTCTTTGGATTTAGACACTATTTTAGAAACCGCCGTTCAAGAAATTCGCAATCTGATGCACCTAGATTTGTGCATCTTCACTTGGTATCGCCCCAACAGCAATCCTCCGGTTTGGGACGTAACTTGCGAAGCGAAGAATGCAGATTTGCCGAGTAGTCTCGGCACTTATCCTGTAGACGACAAATCTCGTCTCGCAGTGCGACAGATTTTGCGGCGAGAAATTCTGCGAATTGATGATGTTAGCACTTTTGAAGATGTAGAATTGTGCGAAGTTTTGCAGGCTTCAAATTTTAACTCAGTGCTGTCGCTGCCAATTCATACAGCTTCCGGCGATATTGGGGTGATTACCTGCTATCAGGCTATGTCCGTGCGAAATTGGAGCGAATCGGAAGTCGAACTGATGCAAGCGGTGGTCGCTCAAATTGCGATCGCGATCGACCACGCCGAACTCTACACCCAAACCCGCACAGCGGCACGATTAGCTCAAGCTCAAACTCAACAGCTAGAACAAACTTTACACGAACTCCAGCGCACCCAAACTCAATTAATTCAAAGTGAAAAAATGTCTAGTTTGGGCCAGTTAGTAGCAGGTGTCGCCCACGAAATTAACAACCCGGTTAATTTTATTTATGGCAATCTCAGCTACACCAGCGAATACACTCAAAACTTGCTAAAAATGCTGAAACTTTACCAGAAGGAATACCCGCAGCCTAGCGCAAGAATTGTAGATGCAAGGGAAGACTTTGAAATTGATTATCTTATTGAAGATTTACCGAAAATTTTAGCATCTATGAAAGTCGGAGCCGATCGCATCCGCGACATAGTTTTGAGCCTGCGGACTTTCTCAAGACTTGACGAAGCCGAAAAGAAACAAGTTGACATTCACGAAGGCATCGAAAGCACGCTGCTGATTTTGCAAAACCGCCTGAAACATAAAGCCGATCATCCGACAATTAATGTGATTAAAGAATACGGTAATTTGCCTTTAGTTGAATGTTATCCCGGTCAGTTAAATCAAGTATTTATGAATTTGTTGAGCAATGCGCTAGACGCATTGGAAATGGAGATGAAGACATCCAATAGAACCGCCAAAAATCTCGCAATTACGATTCGCACCCAAGTAACCGACAATAACAGCGTTGCCATATGGATAGCTGACAGTGGCTCCGGGATGAGCGAAGATGTGCAAAAGCGCTTGTTTGACCCGTTTTTCACTACTAAACCCATTGGCAAAGGAACTGGCTTAGGATTGGCGATTTCGCACTCTATTATAGTAGAAAAACACGGCGGCAAGCTTTCTTGCCATTCTGTATTAGGAGAAGGTTCGGAATTTGTCATTGAGATTCCTCTCTGGCAGAAAAAAAATTAAACTTAGGGTGTAATTTTTAGTGATTATAGTTTTTTTATACCGACAGATTTTACGTAAACCCGATCGCACCTTGGCGTCTCCACACCTGTTGTCGGTAGATATCCGCTACTTTCGTACATTTTCACAGCTTCTTTGAGAATGCTAGCAGTTTCAATCCAGATTTCATCAAAACCGCGAGCGATAATTTTACTTTCCAATTCTTGCAGTAAAAATTTCCCCAAACCCTGTCCCCTTGCTGCTGGCAAAATATACATTTTGCGAATTTCCACAGCATTCTTACCGCGCTCAATCGGATAATAAGCTGCCGTACCCACTATTTGACCCTGGCGTTCAACTACCCAAAATTCGCCGCCTTGATTGTGATAATGTAGTTCTACATCATAGACATCTCGATCGGCCCCGTGAGGTTCGCATCTTAAACCGTACTCTGCTAAAACATCCCTAATTAAATAGAACGCCTCAGCGCGATCGCGCGTTTCCCAGGAACGAATTAAAAAATCCAAATGTTGGGTTTTCATGGGTGGTTGCAACGTATATTTATTTTTTGAGCTGAGCCAATGTAAAATTAGTTATTTTTTGTATTTTACCGTCTTTAAATGCACCTAAATTTTAACTGTGAATTCTCGGTTCGGGATGAAGACTTGCCAGCAGCTCGCTCTCTACTAATGATAATTCCTCCAACCTCTGCATCACAATATCCCGCTCGAAATAAGTTGTTGCCAAAATCCAATATACACCGTAATGACGCGCTTCCGAAGCCATCAAACTGCGGTAAAATTTAGCTAATTCTGCGTCTGGACAGCGATCGCCCAGCAGCCCCAACCGTTCGTGACTCCGCGCTTCTATTAAACCAGAAACCAACAAAGAATCCAAAAGTCTTTCGGGTTCCTGCTTGCGAATTTGGGCGGACAAGCCGGCACCGTAGGGAGGTGCAGCCAAAGGGCCTAAAGCAATGCTGCGCTTTTCTAACCGCTGGTTGACTTGCTCGAAATGCTCTAATTCTTCGCGGGCGATCGCCGTTAGCATCCTCACCAATTTTTCCCTGGCTGGGTAGCGAAACATTAAATTTAACGCTACTCCCGCCGCTTTCCGCTCGCAGTGAGAATGGTCTAATAAGATTGTATCCAAATGGGCGATCGCCTGTTCTACCCAAGCTTCCGAAGTCGGCTGTTTTAAAAACTTAATAGTTGGCAGTGTTGAAGTCATCAGTCATTAGTCAGGATTTATCCTATTTTACCTAATTTTTCAAACACCGCATACATATCACCAGCAAACTTTTTCGGATTCCACAGCGGGGACAAATTGGCTGGAAGTTTAGATTTCACCAACTGTGCTTTAATTGCATTTCTCAATTCACGTTCTTTACCCAATTTTACACCAACTTCCACATATTCCGACCAAGACAAAGCCACACCAGTTTCAATTCCCAAAGCCTGCAAGAACGAATAACCCATTCTCGACAAAAATTGCTCTCCCGTGCGAGTCACCACTGGCAAATTAAACCACAAAGCCTCTAAAGTGTGAGTTCCTCCGTTGTAAGGATAAGAATCTAACAAAACATCGGCTAGCAAATAGATAGTTCTGTGTTCTTCTTCAGTAGCAAACCTTGGCAAAAACTTAATGCGGTGCTTGCTCACTTTCTCAGCTTCGCAAGCTTGGTGATATGCAGCCTCAAACACCGCAGCATCGCCTAAAGCTTTGTGAATTAAAATACTGTTGGGCACTTGTTTGAGAATCGCAACTTGGGCTTGTACCAACTCGTGATTGAATTTTCTGCCGGGTGCGACGCACAGGTAAACTATCTGATCCAAACCGATCCGATTTGACCTTCTCAATGCAACTGGATCGACTCCATATCTCTGAAAACCGGACACCGCTACAAAGGAATCTGGCATCCTAATTAGCTGTTCGTCATAATATTTTTCCCGCCCGGCCGGGTGCGAGTGCCAGTCTGTAAGAAAGTAATTTTCCGGCGATAGGTAAGGGGCGTCAAATCCCAGCCAAGAAACACAAACTGGTGCGGGTTTTTGGTAGAGAATGTCAGCGTGAACTGGTACGCTGAGAGAATCTAAATCAACTAAAACGTCCAATTCATCTTGCTGAATTTTGTCGATTATTTCTGCGGAATTGGCAAGTCCGTTCGGGTAGGTTGTCGGAAAAGTTAGTTTGCCCCAAGTTTCAAATTGCTGAGTGCGATCGTCAGGAACAATTCTTTCGGAAGCGTACAAATACACATGGGGTGTGATGTCGGACAATTCGCGAATGATGTCAGCGCTGCACCAACCTACAGAATGGCGGCTAAAGTGATTGGACAAAAAGCCGATTTTTAACTTGCTGGATGGAACATTTGGTTTGAAACTGTAATTTGCGGGTTGAGAAAAATTAGGTTTAATACATTGCTCGATATACTTTTGGGAAATTAATCTGTAAAGTTTTGAGTTAGCCGCCAAGTCATCTCGCAAATAGGGCGTGCTGAATAACAAATTTGCATAAAGCGATTTAATTTCCACCGGGCTAGCAGTTTCTAAGTTTTGCTGCAAGTACGACTCTAGCTCTAAAAATCTATCGCCCGCAATTTGATTCAATCCCGACACTTGATAGGTGCTGATGAAGTAAATCGCGGTCATAATTGGATCGGTTTCGGCACACATTTGGCTGTATTGGTGCACGGCTTGCCGCGCGGCAGCTAAATTGCTAGTATCTCTGAGGATGCCGCACAAATGTTGGTGGGCAGAAATAAAATCTGGTTTAATTTCTAGGGCTTTTTGAAGGTTGGGTATTGCGTCTTTAAATTGACCCTGGTGGCGCAAAACTCGGCCAATTTGACAGTATGCTTCGGCTAAATCGGGTTTGAATGCGATCGCCTGCTGCCATGCAGCCACCGCCTCATCTAATTTCCCTTGCCGCGCTAATTTATCTCCTAAATTTAAGTGAAAATCTACCTGAGCAAGATGGGGATTGAGTTCGAGAGCTTTTTGCTCGTATGCTACCGCTGCATCCTGCTGCCCCTGCTGCTTCAGTGCCCCTGCCAAATTCCAGTAAGCAGCAGCCAAATTCGGTTTAAGTTCGATCGCCTTTTCGTAATTGACAACAGCCTCCACCAAATGCCCTTGTTTGTAGAGCATACTGCCCAAATTAGCATAAGCCTCAGCAAAATCGGGATTCAGAGCGATCGCCTCCGAATAAAACCGCATCGCTTCCTCAATTTGGCCGCTTGCTTGCTGCACATTGCCCATTGTCACGTAAGCCGCCGCCCAATCCGGTTGCAATTCCAGAGCTCGGCGGCAAGCAGCGACTGCTGCTGCTAAATTGCCTTGAGAGTAATAGGTTTCTGCAACGACTGTCAGCGATGCAGCATCTTCAAATTGGGGTGTTTCGGATTGGTTGGGAAAATCGGAATTCATTTGGCGGCCTATCTGTGCTATCAAGTTAAAGGTTGAATCTATATTATTTTGAAGAGTAGCAGTTTTAACGGAATTACGGGCGATCGTCACACAGAATTTATGAGCGACAAGCAAGCGACACAGCGCCAACATAACATCAAGTGGAAACCAAACCTCCTGCTGGGGATACTCTTGTTAACCTTAGCAATCCCCTTACCCTTTGCCCAAAAGACTTTCGCACAGCAGCAGCAGACAGCCAGCTTTCGGCAGAAATTATTTCAAACGGCTCTTTATTTCACCCTATATTTTGAGGGTGGATTCAGCAATCACCCAGCCGATAAGGGCGGCAGAACTTATCGAGGCGTCTTGCAAACGGAATACAACGCCTACCGCTACAGTCGTGGGCTTCCGCCACTCGACGTGACGCAGATGTCGGAAGCAGAGCTCCTAGAAATTTATAAATATTACTGGGATTCGAGCCTCTCCGGCACGATGCAGCCGGCTTTGGCGATCGTCATGTTTGACACCGCCGTTAATTTCGGTATTAATAACTCAATTACCTTTCTTCAGCAAGCATTAGGATTGCCACAAACGGGAGTTTTTGACTCGCGCACCAAGGAAGCGCTGAAAGGGGCAAATAATAGAAATACCGCCCTGCAAATGATTAACGAACGAATTATTTACCGCTACAAACGGGTGCAAGAAGATCCAACTCAGATGGCTTTTTTCCGGGGTTGGTTGAGTCGCGATTATAGTTTGTGGGGCTATGTAAATAAGATTAAGTAGTTGACTGTTGATTGTTATTTCTTATTCTATATTTGTGGAACAGACATCTTGCCTGTGTTCTATAAATGGCGTTGCTGATTTACGGTATGAATAAACTTTTCTCCAACGTTACAAAACTCACCATACTTGGCCCATAGCAATTGGGAAAATTTTAATTCATACCTGTATTCAGCAAAACCAGATTTTTAAAAGAAGCAGAAGTATGAAAGCAAAAGAACGTAAAACGACCTCGCGCTTTAGATACGCGACTTCTTAAAGAAGTCGCGTATCTGAGTATTCTGTTTTTTTAGGTTTGTCTACTTACTTGCCGCAATTAGCAAAAGTAGAGAACAAGTTATAACCTTGAACTTTCGACGCTTGCCATGTATTACGCCGATCGCCAAAAAAACTTGTATCTCTACCAACGTAGCTTTGCCAACCTAATGCAGCAACAGTTGGGTACTGAGCGGGAAAATCCCCTAGCAGAGGAGTTTCTCGCGAGTCAAGTTTCCATCCTACCTTTTTGCTAAATTCTTTAATTTCTTCTTCGCAAGTTTGACAATTTAAACCCTTCCCCGTCTGTTGCCAAATCTCTAACTGCGGAGTGAAGCCGTATTTATTATTGCTATGTTGCATCCACAATTGGTCGATCGCGCGGAGGTTCGGACAAGACGTGGGGTTGTTGCGGAGTAAAGAGACGGTTTCGCGATCGGCGTCGTCCCATTTCTTAGCTTCTAATAAGGTTTGCAGTTGCCTGAATTCGCTGCTGGTTTCTTGTGCGCGAACCCGAAAAGCTGGCTGCAAAACTGCAACCGATACGGTGATTAATGCGAGGGTTGTTTTTCCAAGTTTAAACATGATGCTCCTCTGAGTAAAAGCGATTTAGCAAATGATTCGTTTTGGTTGACACCGATGCCACAGGTAAATTGCCTCCACTATAGCGGTTCTCAAGACTCGTGAGGTACGCGCTTACCAATTCCCAATTCAGGGAAGGGGAAGGAACCGCAAGTGCATCGGTGCATAGGTGCATCGATACCCAGGTGTACTTCATTTACCCGATCGATGCTATACTGCCACCCCATTCCGATTAGCTGTTGTCGTCAAAATGTACTCAACTTGAGCCGGAGTTAAAGTCGGATTGGCATTCAAAACTAAAGCCGCTACACCCGCTACGTGTGGCGTTGCAAAAGACGTGCCAGTTTCGATTTCATAATCGTCATCAGGAGTGGTAGAAACTATCTCTACTCCCGGAGCCACTAAGTAATCTAAAGGTCTGGGACCCGCCCGGTTAGAGCTATCAGCCATGCGGCCTCTTACATCAATGCTGCCCACTGCAATTCCCAAGCGATCGGCATTACGAGCTGGATAAGCTGGTTGGATGTCACCCGAATTTCCGGCTGCCATAACCACAACAGAGCCTTTGTTATTTGCATACTGAATTGCGTCATTCACCTGGGTAGAGGAGGAAAACTCACTTCCCCGGCTGAGGTTAATTACATTTGCTCCATTATCAGCAGCATAGCGGATTCCAGCAGCAAGATTATTCCAGTCGCCCTCACCAAAGGCGGACACTCTGACAGGCATAATCTTTGCACTGTAGGCAACTCCTGTGATGCCAAAATCATTTCGTTCCGCCGCGATCAAACCTGCTACGTGAGTGCCGTGACCGTTGAAATTTTGATCCATTGGGTTGTTGTCATTAGACACAAAATCCCAACCCCGAATATCATCAATAAATCCGTTGAGATCGTCATCGATGCCATTTTCCGCAATTTCACCAGCGTTCTCCCAAATATTACTATCCAAGTCGCTATGGTAGTAGTCAACACCACTATCCACGACCGCTACAACAATCCTGTTTCCTGTAATGTTCTGCTCCCAAACATCGGGCGCATTTATAGCGTCTACCCCCCAATTATTTTCGATCAAATTAGGAACATCAGGGAAGAGAGTTGAGCGGTTCAGCGTGCGGGTAACTGCTGCATTTGCATTCACTAAACCGTAGCCGTAATTGCCATTAAAAACACCGTTAGGTGTAGGAATATCGGGCAATACAGGAACAGGTGTTGCAGAAATAGTCAGGTTGTAATTGGTAGAGTCGCCTGAGTAGCTAAAGACTCGGACATAGTATGTCCCTCGATCCAGATTGGATAAATTAATCCCATCGGGGGCGGTGCCACTCTCTTGAGAGTAGCCAATTAATTCACCATCTTCCACTACACCGTTGCTGTTTCTATCTTGAATTAGATCTACGTCAGCATCCGCCGCCAAACCGTCGAGATGCAGGCTAAAATTGCTATTAGTGTTGATATCGAATCGGTAGAAATCGTCGCGATCGCCTATGCCGACAAAATCAGTTAAGCTGATGCTACCGTTCTGAACGCCAACAACATTACGAGCTGTCAAAAGAGAGTTACCTGGATCGGCGAAATTCAACCCAGAAGCAGATATCGTTCCTGTTAGCGGATCTGTGTTTGCGCTCGCTGACTGTGACTGCGGTTTGAGTTGAGCATCGCTCACAGAGTAAGTGAAGCCAGGGCTGGCATTAGGTACAATAAAATCCGCAGTTTGTGTCTGTTGGTCGGTGCTGAATGCTGGGAGATGAGTCAAGCTAGATTCAGCACTATAACTAGAAACATTAAATGGATCGCTTGCTCGGTTGAGCAAGTCGTTGTTAACCGGAAATGCTGATGTGGCGATATCCTTGGGCTGTTGAATGACAAAAGGGCGATCGGTAGGATTCGTGTAGATGCCTAACATAAGTTAAAAAAATTGTCATTTTTCCGAAATGTGACGTTGTTTGTAGTAATGAATTTAGTCCTTAATCTACATTGAAGAAGACTCTGCGCCGTCACTACAAACCTATGAAAAATGATGAAAATTCCAGAACTGATATCCTGCGATTTGGAAGTTGAGCCGGCGTTATATCTTCCACCAAGCCTCAGATAGCGTTGGAATTCCTGGCGTTAGATTGGCGATCGACCAAGTAACGCTTTGTAATGTATTGTCACCCCTTAAGCGGAGCGATTATAACTGTTATATTTTTAACAGCATCATAGATTTACTTCACTTAAAACCTTAATTAGGATAATACTCCAAACTCCTTATAATGTCAATTCATAAAATTCAGAACTTCAAGTCATAAAAATCATAGTTGTAAAATTATATTTCAATAAGTAGACAAGCTATTAAAGTAAAGTTAAATCATGTATAAGCTAAATACAGCAGTTTTCTGTTGCCCGATCGCAATGCAATGGGTACTGGGTAATTGGTGAATGGAAAGCTGTAGCCGATCCCTGGGAAGTTGCTATTTTATAAAAAAGATGTGCAGATCGTGTACAAGTAACTTAACACATGAAACTATGACAGTAGAAGAAGCAATATTGTTTTTGGACAATTTGGTATACGAACAAACAGAAAAACACCTAAGTCGGTTGCAACAGTCGATAATTCGAGGCGTTGTAGGGGGTTTGACCTATCAAGAAATTCAGCAAAACGATCAGATCGCCCGCGGGTATACAGTGGGCTACCTGGGGCGGTATGTCGGTTACAACTTGTGGAAAGACCTCACCAAGGTACTGAAGCAAGCAGAAATTATTGGACAAGAAGAAAGAGTCGTCGGAGCAAATCTTTGGGACTGCATCATGAGATCTGTACAAAAAGGCACACAACCAGCTAATTCTGTCGATCCCATGTTGCAAAAGCTGCTGCGGATGCGTTACCGAATTAGAGAACATTTGGTGAATACGGAGTACAGCGATACCTATCTGGCTGAAGATGAAAATTTGCCCGATCGACCTTTGTGCCTCGTCAAGCGCCTGAAAAGCCAGTCTGAGAGAAGCAGCCAGCTATTCGATCGAGAAACGCGCGTTTTATATCGATTGGGCCAACACGATCGGATACCAGAATTGTTAGCTCGCTTTGAAGAAGAGGGATATTTTTATTTAGTCTATCAATTCATCGAAGGGCAACCCTTGTATCAAGAACTAATTGAAGGTCAACCTTGGAAAGAACCTCAAGTTATTGCTTTATTGCAAGACATCTTGGAAGTGCTGGTATTTGTTCACAAACAAGATGTAATTCACCGCGACGTTCATCCTCAAAACTTAATCAGGCGGACATCAGATGGCAAGATTGTATTAATTGACTTTGGGGCAGTTAAAGAAATCAACACTTCACAAAATAACATCGGTCAAACTAAATCGCGCGGCGGTACTCAGCAAGACTATATTCCCCCCGAACAAGCCATCGGTTCACCGAAACAGTGCAGCGACATTTATGCTGTCGGCATCATCGGGATTCAAGCCTTGACCGGGATGCAGCCGAAACAACTCAGAGTCGATAATTTAGGCAATCTCATCTGGCACAAAAATGCAACTGTCACCCCGGAGTTGGCTCGCGTTTTAGACCAGATGGTGTTGTACGCTTTCCCCCAGCGTTACCCGTCAGCAACCGAAGCTTTGGAAGCACTTCAAAAGTTGGGAGTCAGTTGACTCTTGACTGTTAACAGTTGACAGTTACCAAATCTGACTTTAATATCCCCTCTTTAGTCCCTCTCTGCTGGGACTTTGTTTTTGTAGTAGCGGTTTCAACCGCCGAGTCTTATATGTTCTGCCGCATTCCCCACAGCATTGGTGACAAGTTAAGACTTAATTGCATTTGTCAATCAGTAATATTACTCAAAAAAACTGCTTTTTTAGGAGTGGAAAATTCACGATTTAAGAGGGAGTAGGTATAAATATCACCCTCGGCACGATCGCACGATCGCCCAAATCTCAGTTTTGGGCCCAAAATCCGAGTAAATGTTGAGCATAATTGCTGACTGACAAATGCTTTCTTAGCTTAACTTGTTACCAATGTCCCCACAGCCACAACAGCCGGTTTACAATGTGAGCGATCTTGTTGCAGAGTGATTCATCCGCTACCATTATTCCTCGATGTACTGAGTAAAAACACTCTGTCTTGCCGGTGAATCGGGGGTCAATTTCCGAGATCCAAGGGACAGGGAACAAGGAACAAGGACTTTTTTTTAAAATTTTCCACAAATAAAAATTATTGAATTCTGCCGTATGCCTTCTACATAAGAGCCTTCAACGTTCATTTGACTATCTCTCTAAAGTTAGATAAAATAATTCATATTTTATGGTTAAGCAGCTTTGAGAAAATCTTAAGCAGCTTTGTATAGCGGGCAACAATCTCACTAGAGTGTTTATTGTTACCTTAGATACGTAGAAACCCAAATAATTTGAGGGAGCGAGAAATTGGAAGTTTTTGAACGAGCACAACAACTGCAAACGCCCTCAACCCGAATGGCTGCTGTCCAGTCTTTTTCCAAAAAAGCGAGTATTGGAGTAATGGCGATCGGCTGTACAGTCCTTTTGGGTTGGATATTCGATCTGCAAATGTTAAAAAGCATTCTGCCCGGACTCGTTACCATGAAAGCCAATACTGCTGTCTGCTTTATTTTGGGGGGCTTTTGTCTATTCATCCAACAGATCCGGCGCCCCAAATTAACAGCAAGAAAGTATCAAAATAAATACAAAAAATTAATTTTTATTTCCTCATTTTTAATTATATTAATTAGCATAGTAACCCTAGTTCAATATAGCTTTAATTTAGATTTAGGCATCGACCAACTATTCTTTAAAGAAAGTTACACATTGACAATCACCGGAACACCAGGACGAATGGCACCGAATACTGCTGGTGCTTTTTTATTGCTGGGAACAGCGCTGCTGCTGCGGTCAGAACGTCGGCCTAAATACCTGCGGATTCAAATCTTAAGCTGTTCTGTATTTTTAATTGCATATATGGGTTTGATAGGCTACCTCTACGACAAAGCTTTATTTTACCAAATTGGCAATAATACAGGAATGGCTTTGCACACTTCCGCAGGATTTATGTTGCTGAGCTTCGGCATTTTATTTGCCAGTCCAGAGCGAGGATTGATAGCAGTAATGACGAGCGATCGAGCCGGCGGCATCATGGCGCGGCGCTTGTTACCACGGGCAATCATTATCCCGCCTTTAGTCGGTTATTTCATCATATCGGGAGAACGGTTACAAGCCTACACATCGGAGGTAGGCATATCGCTGTTAAGCGTATTGAACGTGATTATTTTTACAGTTTTGATTTGGCAGAATGCCAAAACTCTTTGCAGCGCCGACCGCAAGCGCTATCGAGCGGAACTGGGACTTAGGAAAGCGAAATCAGACTTAGAAAATCAAGTTGAGAAACGGACTATCCAACTGCAACTCGCCAACGAGCAATTGCAGGAGCAAATTTTCGACACTAAAACAACTAAACAGGCACTTCAAAAAAACTACAACCTGTTGCTTGCCGTCATCAATAGTACGCCAGCAGCCCTATTTGTCAAAGATATTCAGGGCCGTTATCTGATGCTGAATGCTGCAGGATCCAGTATAATTGGCAAGTCTGTAGACCACATTATCGGCAGAGATGACAGCGAGTTATTTCACCCAGAAATTGCTGGTAAAATCAGAAAAACCGATCGCCAAATTATGACAACGGGAACAACACAAGCAATCGAAGAAGAGCTGCCAGTCAAAGGAAATTTGCGGACATTTCTTTCTACAAAAAGTGCTTACCGGGACGGACTAGGAAATATTAGCGGTATAGTTACCATCGCGCGGGATATTACTGAAAGCAAAAAAGCCGAAATCGCCAACAGAAGTCTGGCAGCAATTCTGGAAGCAACCCCCGATTTTGTAGGTACTTACAACCTCGAAGGACGCGCCATTTACATTAACAAAGCCGGCAGAAAAATGGTGGGTATAGGCGAAAACGAAGATATATCCAAGCGACAAGTTCTAGAATTCACCGCAGCGTCAGACTACAGCACTTTGAAACAAGCGATCGCCACCGCTGTTTCCGAGGGCTTTTGGAGCGGAGAAACGGCCTTTGTGTCAGCATCGGGACTCGAAATTCCCGTCAGCCAAGTCCTCATCTCCCACTCCGCACCGGACGACAAACTCACATACATTTCGACGATCGCCCGCGACATTAGCGATCGCAAACACGCTGAAAAAGCCCTGCAACTGTCTCAAGCTCGTTTCGCCGGCATTGTAGAAATTGCAGACGACGCGATTATTTCCGTGGATGCTGAGCAAAAAATTATCTTGTTCAACCAAGGTGCAGAAAGGATTTTTGGGTGGACGGCTGCTGAGGCGATCGGGCAATCCCTGAGCCTGCTGTTGCCCGAAGCTTTTGCCACCCTTCACAGTCTCCTCGTCAGCAATTTCGGCGGTGGCGTTAAACAAGCCCGAAACATGGGCAACCGCAAAGAAATTTTCGCCCGCCGCCGAGACGGTACGGAATTTCCCGCCGAAGCTTCTATTTCCAAACTCGAAGTTGCAGGCGAAATCATATTCACAGCTATTTTGCGCGACGTGACAGCCAGCCGGCAAGCCGAAGAATTTGTACGTCTGAGCGAGGAAAGATACCGATCGCTGGCAATGGCCACCGCACAGATGGTTTGGATGACAGACGCTAACGGAATCTTCGACAGGCCTCAGCCTGATTGGATAGCTTATACGGGCATGAGTTGGAAAGAGAAGGACAACTGGATAGAAGCAGTGCACCCAGAAGACCGCGATCGCACAATACAAGCTTGGATGCGGGCAATAGAAACAAAAAGTCTCTACGAAGTCGAGCACCGCTTGCGAGCCGCAGACGGCAGCTACAGACACTTCTGGGTGCGGGGTGTCCCTCTTTTGGCAGCAGACGGCAGCGTTCGCGAGTGGGTGGGAACTCACACCGACATTAGCGATCGAGTACAAGTTTTGGAAGCACTCAAACAGTCAGAGGGACAGTATCGATCGCAAGCAGCCGAGCTCGAAAAAGCTGTCCGCGAGTTGCACCAAGCGCAAACTCAACTAATTCAAACCGAAAAAATCTCTTCTCTCGGGCAGCTAGTCGCTGGCGTCGCCCACGAAATTAACAATCCCATTAACTTCATTTACGGCAACATCACCCACGCCAGCCAATACGCCACAGACTTGCTCGGTTTGCTCCATCTTTACCAGGAAAAATACCCAAATCCCGTCCCAGAAATTGTAGAAGCAGCCGAAGATATTGAAGTTGATTACTTAATGGAAGACTTTACGAAGATTTTGGAATCAATGAAAGTTGGAGCCGATCGCATCCGCGACTTAGTTGTATCCTTACGCAACTTTTCCAGACTCGACGAATCGCAGATGAAGCGAGTAGATATTCACGAAGGAATCGAAAGCACTTTGCTGATTTTGCAGCACCGCATCAAAGCTAATGTACTTCGTCCCGCTATTGAGATTATCAAAGAATACGGCAATTTTCCAAAAGTCGAGTGCTATGTAGGTCAGCTCAATCAAGTATTTATGAATCTTTTAGGAAATGCGATCGACGCCCTCGAAGACTACAACAGCACTCATTATTCACAAGAAATATATTCTCGTCACAACCGAATTCGGATTAGCACCAGTGCGAATTCAGACACAGTAACAATTCGCATTGCAGATAACGGGATGGGAATCAATCAAGAAGTTATTGGCAAGTTGTTCGACCCATTTTTTACTACTAAACCCGTTGGCAAAGGCACAGGCTTGGGACTCTCAATCAGCTATCAGATTATAGTTGAAAAGCACCGAGGCAAATTGCAGTGTATTTCTGCCCCTGGCGAAGGTGCAGAATTTGTCATAGAAATTCCCATTTCGCAGAAAGTATCAGGGCTGGCTGCAGAAAACACAAAGGAAATGGTCAGCAGTCATTAGACAGTTGGCAGTTGGCAGTTGGCTGTTGATAGCGGGAAGTTGATCGTTGATGATTGTCATTAATCATAAATTTCTCAACGTCTCCCCATCTCCCGTCTCCCTTTCTCGATCGCCCTAAATCGAAATAATTCTTTACAATAAAAAAGTAACAATCCAATTAACTTTGACAAAATCCCTTGAAAATGCTTGTAAACCAACTTTTTCTAACCACAGCCTCCACGCAAACACCGACACTCGACTTTGACATAGCCATCGTCGGAGGCGGCATAGTCGGGGCCACCTTAGCCAGCGCCTTAAAAGACTCTGGATTGAAAATCGCTATAATTGAAACCCAACTCCCCGCGGCCGCCGCAGCGAAAAAACAAGCCTATGCAATCACCCTGCTATCAGGAATGATCTTAGAAGGTATCGGCGTGTGGCAGCAAATCTTGCCGCAAATCACCACCTTCGAGCAAATTAGCCTCTGCGACGGCGACTATCCCGGTGTCGTCGAATTCCACCGCCCGGATTTGGGAAATACTGGCAAATTGCCCGTACCAAAAGCAGCTTTAGGTTACGTTGGCGAGCACGGAGTCATGCTGTCAGCTTTGCAAGAATCTTTGACAAAAAACCCGAATTTTAGTTGGGTTTGTCCGGCGGAAGTAGTCGAGGTAAAATATTTAACCGATTGCGCGGAAATAGAAGTCAAACAACACGGCGAAACTCGGACTATTCGCACCAAATTATTAGTCGCCGCCGACGGTTCGCGATCGCGCATCCGCACCGAAGCCAACATCAGCACTCGCGGCTGGAAATATTGGCAATCCTGCGTTGCTATCACTATTAAAGCAGAAAAACCGCACAATGATATCGCTTTTGAGCGCTTTTGGCCGAGCGGCCCGATGGGAGTTTTACCATTACCGGGGAACCGCTGTCAAGTAGTTTGGACAGCACCCCACGCGGAAGCAAAAGCTTTGCAACAAATGGATGAAACAGAGTTTTTGACTTTGTTGGAACAGCGCACGGGCGGGCTTTTGGGGCGTTTGGAATTGGAGAGCGATCGCTTTTTGTTTCCGGTGCAGTTAATGCAGAGCGATCGCTACGTTTTGCCCAGATTAGCACTAATTGGCGACGCCGCCCACTGCTGCCATCCCGTCGGCGGCCAGGGATTAAATATGGGCATTCGAGACGCAGGGGCGATCGCCCAAATCTTGCAGCAAGCGCACCAAAAAGGCGAAGACATCGGCGACTTGCGAGTATTGAAACGGTATCACAACTGGCGCAAAAAAGAGAATTTAATCGTGTTAGGATTTACCGATTTTCTAGACAGATTGTTTTCCAATACTTGGCTGCCAATTGTAGCATTTCGCCGCTTTGGATTGTGGTGTTTGCGGACAATTCCCCCAGTGAGGTTTTTAGCCTTGCGCTTGATGACCGGTTTAATGGGCCGGCCGCCGGAATTAGCGAAAAATTAGAAGAAACCGGATTTTCATCCGCGTGCATCCGCGTACATCCGCCGACATCTGCGGTTCAAAATCAATAGCCGTTGTTTTTTCGCACAAATCTTTATAGCGATCGCCCCCAAGTTTCAAGCTTGCTTCTTCCCTTGAGCAGTAATTGAGACTAATATTCAACTATTTAAGCTGAAATATGGGGTTTCCATTGGTTGCGGATAGCTTGTACTAACAGCCCTTCGCCGTTCCGCACTATTCCCCGGCGGCGATTTTCCTCAACTACAGCGATCGCATCTCTAACTACTTCTACATTGCTACTTAGGATCAAAGTCTTTAGCCAAGGGTTAAGATGAAATCCAGCCATTTCCACTTCCTCCAAAATTGTATTAGACATAACTTTAAAAGTCGATGATTGAGTTTTGAGAGAATCGGGGACAGTTTCAGCTAATGCCAGCAGGCGATCTAGATGTGCTATGCCATAAGTATCAGCAAATTCTTTAGCTGTCTGGATGTAGTCAATTAGTTGTGTCATGTTTATCTCCTGACTTTTTCAAAGTTTGCGGTGGAAGGCTTACCACTAAATAACAGCTTATAAGCTAGTTTCAAAAAAGTCCCAGAAAATTCTTTCCGGTATCATAAAAATAACCGGAAAAATTTTTCCGCTTGTTCAAAAAAGCGGAAAAATTTTCAAGTTGCGCGCTAGTTATGATAAAGTCAACAAGAGAGACACCAAGTTCTGAGAGGGGTTGAGGTGACTGGGACTGTGAACTTATGGCAAAGCTTTTTAAGATTAGAGATAGTTACTGTTTATGGCTTGACTCCGACAGAGACAGCTATTTTTCTGGCTAAGTTTCCCGATGAAAATACGTTCAAGAGTAACAGAGAGGTTGCAGATGGAGGAATCACAGAAGAAAATTCTGACATTCTGATCGACCCTGAGAATGTTCGGCGGCAAATGTGGACGATATACAACGAGCGTTTCTGTCCAAAAGGAAAGCGGGAAGGTTTTTCGGGTTATAACGACAGGGGTAGTGAGCAGAAAGATGCTGCATTTCTAGATTGGCTGAAATCACAGTATGAAAAATGGCAGCCAAATCAAAGGAGTGCATTCAGTACAGGCGATCGTACCCCTGCTATTTCCTCTAACCCTTTTATTCCTCAGACTGGTAAAGTTGACGACCCGCAACTGTTTTTCGGCAGAGAACGGGAAATTAGGCGAGTATTCGAGGTTCTTAACAGCAATGACAGTGTAGCTTTAATAGGAGAAGAAGGCATCGGGAAATCTTCTCTGCTATCGGCTATTTGTCAACAGGCTGAAAATCTCCTATTATCGGCACGCAAGCCAATTTACTTAGACCTAAATGGAATCCGAGATGAAGATGACTTCTACACAGCTTTGTGCGAAGAAGTTGGCATTCCTAAAAGCGAGGGATATATGCTCACTCGTGCGTTGAAAAAGCATAGAGTGCTGTTGGCTATAGATAATGTAGGAAAGATGACTTGGGAAGGTTTTACCCGTCAAGTGAGAGATCACTTGCGGGGTTTAGCTGAGGGGCAAAATGCAGCTTTACAACTGATTTTAGCTGCTACCCAACCCCTCGATAAACTCTTTAATGACAGTCAGGATGAAGGGAACACATCTCCGCTGGCGGGTATTTGCCAAGAAGAGAATATCAAGCCTTGGGATGAAGCAATTGCCTGTGCCTTTATTCAAGCTCGTCTTACTAGGACTTCCGTGCGTTTTACTGAAGAGGAAATCAGCCAGCTACTACAATTAAGTGGCGGTCATCCGCGACGGTTGATGCAGTTGTGCTATCAAAATTATGCGCGATATGTGGAGGATGTAAAATGAGCGATCGTAATACCGACGTTCCCCGTTTAGACTTAGCTCCTAAATTCAAGATATCTCTTTCATTATCAAAGCCAATCGATTACTTGCGGTTATTATACTGGATGTTTTTCTTTCCCCAAGCCTTGCGTTGGTATGTCCAAAATAGAGGATCTCTTCTAGAGAAAAACAAAAATTCTAAAAAATATTTTGGATTAGTGCTTAATTCCCTATCTCGGTTACTGACACAAGTAATGGTAGTCATATTTATGACATTATTAACTTGGAGTGTAATTCTTAAATTAATGAATTTTTCAGTAAAAATTGAACATATATTAGCCATTTTTTTCTTGAGTAATTTTTTCTGTGTCATGGTCTTGGGTTATCTACTACTAATAATTCAAACAAATATATCTAAATTTAACCTTTCACAAACAACAAAACCTCTAACTATAATGATTCTTTTGAGCTTGAATTTAAATATGGCATTTTTTACAGTGAGTGCTATAAACGAAGGATATACTCACCTGGGAGTTATCTTAATTTCAGGTATATTAGCAGGTATATGGTTGGGTGTAGGAGGTATTGCGACACTAGCCATTTTAGAGGTGGACGACTTAGCTATTATATTAGTTACTGGTGGAGTCTTATTAATGTCATTAATGCTTTGCTTGAGTCTGCCAATTGAGTTCAAAGTTACAGATATTTTTGTAGTTCTAAAAAGCCTGTTAGTTCGCGCCGTTTTTTTGGTTGGTTGTGTAATTGGTTCATTTCTAGGATTGCTGCGCCCAGATAACTGGTTTATTAAATTACCTATAACCAAAACATTATTTAAAACAGGACTTATGCAAAGAGTTAAAGAAAACACCAGCCCAAGGGTTTTAAGTAATGAGTTTAGTTCTCGATTTCCTGATTTTCTAATTTCTTCATCTCCCCATCTTCCACTGTCTCAAGAATTGCCATCTGATTGTGTCTTTGAAATGCGTAAGCCTTATAGAAATAATTTAGACTTGCTTTTTCCTCGTGTAACTGTCCTGCCTAATCCCTATCTCACCGAGCAATTAACAGAATGGCTGCGACAAGATTGGGAGACAGGAATACATAATGCTTATCAAATTTATACTTATACTCTCCAGTTCATTCCTGTAATTCAAGCTTTAAAGCAAGTTCTTGCTGAGAAACCAGAGCAACTTGTCTCTCGTATAGCACATTTAACAGCTCCCCCTTACCAATGGGAATGGGTGCGTTTAATTTCAGATTTTATGTATACAGACTTTATTCAATTTGATCCTCATGCTCGCGCTTTTGCCCGTGGTTTTTTGTGTTTGTATGAGCGGTCGCCATACCATGCAATGAAAGCATTTGAGACATTGCGCTCTCTACCTTATGGAGACGAAATGTGGAATATCAGCCTAAATATGTATTACTATAACCAGGCTAAAAAGTTGAACGATATTGCTACGCTATCGATAGATTTGCCTAAAAAACCTTGGAGGCGTTTGAATACTTGGAGAGCACTCAAGAGTTTGTATGACATTATAAGGGATATTCAAATTATTCAGAATAGTTCGTCTCGTTCTGCCAGAGCCTTCGCTCTGAGCCATGCTTTAGGAGAACTTAAAAACTTGCGGGATCAACCTGATGCTGTACCTCAACCAGAGCGAGAAATAGTTAGAAAAATAGCCTGGAATTGGTCGAAAGCGATATTAGATGTAGCTAGTGAGGTTGGCAACGTTTCTATTACTGAGCGAGTGCGTAATCCCTACGTGGTTGGCGACCCTGTTGAGGGCAACCTGTTTGTTGGACGAGAGGATATACTCAAACAGCTCAAAGAAGTGTGGATATTGAGTCACCAACTCCAGTCTGTGGTTATCTACGGTCATCGACGCATGGGCAAAACTTCTATTCTGCTTAACGCGGCTGAGTCCCTAGGGTCACAGGTAAAAGTAGCCTATATCAATCTATTGCGAGTGGGAAATACTCCTCAAGGAGTTGGAGAGGTGTTGATGGCAATTAGTGATGAAATTTCTGAGGTTGTCAAAATTCCACCTCCTGCCGATGAGGATTTGCTGAATCTTCCTTACCGTACTTTTGAGCGCTATTTGAAACAAGTAGAGGCAAATCTGAGTGAAACGGGTTTAATTATTGCTTTAGATGAGTTTGAGAAGATTGAAAAACTGATTGAGAAGGGAAAGATTGACAGTGACTTTATGGAGGTTCTGCGCGGGATGGTACAAATGAGTCCTAAAATAGCTTTTGCCTTGGCTGGTTTGCATACTTTAGACGAGATGACTGGGGATTACTCCCACCCTTTCTTCGCTAGCTTTATTAATATCAAGGTTAGCTTCATGGAAAGGGCAGCTACCCGCCAGATTCTGGCTAATCCCCATGAAGATTTCCTTCTTGACTACGCGCCAGAAGCGTTATCTGCAATCTCTATGTTGACTACTGGACAGCCTTATTTAGTTCAGCTAGTGGGATTTCAGCTAGTTCGCCGCTACAATGAGCAAGTTTTTGACATGGGAAATTCTCGCGATCCGGTCTTTACAGTAGAAGATGTGAGGGAAGTCATTAATAACCCTGAATTCTTTCAGCGGGGAAGCTACTACTTCGATGGCGTTTGGGGTCAGGCGGCGCGGGGTGCTCCCGGACAGCAAGAGGTATTAAGAGCGATCGCACCTCACCCAGAAGGACTCGATATCAACACGCTAGCTGAAATTACTGGCATGAACGAGACAAATTTACAGCCAGCACTTAACTCTTTGATACGTCACGATGTAGTTTGGGAAATTGATGGCAAGTGGCGCATTATTGTCGAACTATTTCGCGTTTGGGTTGATAAATGTATATAGTGTGCTGGCGTAAGTCCTGATTAGGTTCGCCACTGATTAAGCCAGCGGACTTGCCCTTTCCAGTCAGCAGCTTGTGTTTCTGAAAGCAGGCGATCGAGCGCAGCAATTAGACTAGATAATGTCCAACTGTTTTGAGCAGCCAAAATGATGCCACCATGTTCGGGATAACGCTGAGCTAAAACCTGAAAATCCCGGATATTAAACGTAAAAATACACCGCCCTCGCGCTGTTGCTTCTAGCAATTGAGCCTCATCGCTAGCATCTAAAGCCATCCACTCAGTCGGTGTCCGAGTGACATCGTGACTGCGAGATAAAAGGGCGGCTTGCAAAGCTTTAATAGAGGTATCGGCATCTAGATGCAATAGCGGTTTAGACATTAGCAGCTTCGATAATTTGCTCAGCGGCAATAGATGCGTCTATTTCTTGATGGTGAGCCGCATAAAAAGCGAGAACATCCTTCACTTGATCTTCACTTAAGTCATACTCAGTGGCAATTTGGCTTGGAGAAAAACCCCATTTCTGCGCTGCGATGACTACTGTTTGCACCCGCAACCGAGTGCCGCGCAAAACGGGAACGAGTTCGCCGCTAGCGCCGCGCACATAGGTGATTTCAGGAAAAGCCGGATCGTCATTCCGCTGGTTGAGGGTAGCGACTTTTTCGGCTACAGCCCAGAGGATAAACTGATCGAACGAAATGCCTTGGAGTGTTGCCAATTTTTCAGCTTCTTGCTGTAACTGAACGGGTAAGTTTAAGGCGTAGGATGTCATCGATCTAACTTCCGTTTGCTAATATAATTTCATCGGTTCATTCTTTAACAACTTCCATCAACTCCTCAATCAAAACATCGAGGGTGCGAGCTATCTTTTGAATGGATGTGATGTCAACCGTTGCTAGTCCTTCCGATCGAGCATAGTGCCTGACTGTGCTGTACGGAACCTCCAATCGATCGGCAACATCCTTTAGCGTCCATCCTTTTTCCTCAGCCAACTCTGGGATTCGGAGCCTAACTAACCCCATTCTACTTGACAAACGATAAGTATCTATGTTTTTAATTCAAACACAATTGTCGATCGACACTTAAACAGTATTTTGTAGGGTGCGGATCTGTCTGAAGTTCGATCGCACTTAAAGATATCTGATGAATCTGCACCCTACGGTACTCGATCGACTTTCTAGAAAAACCACTCAATACAAAACAACTGCCGACAGCCAAAACCGTCAACAGTTGTTTTATACATTCAATGCGGATGGCGAGACTCGAACTCGCAAGGACATATTGCCACACGCACCTCAAGCGTGCGCGTATACCAATTCCGCCACATCCGCTCTTTCTGGCAATCTCCGGGATTTTTGCGTTACCAGTTAAAGATTTACAGGTTGAGGTTCCTGACATTTAACTTGTAACTTGCCCTTTGACACCGCCGATTTACAATCATAGCACCACTACCCGCCAAATGTAAAATAAATTTTTGTGAACAATTTCTGGAAAACGATTATCCAGAACATACCGAAAGGCATTATTGTACAGAATATTGAGTGAATTAAGCAGCGAAGATGGGGTTCTCGAAAATTTTAATCGCTAATCGGGGAGAAATAGCTCTCCGCATATTGCGGACCTGCGAGGAAATGGGGATTGCCACGGTCGCCGTACACTCCACCGTAGATAAACACGCCTTGCACGTCCAGTTGGCAGACGAAGCCGTTTGCATCGGCCCCCCCACCAGCAGCAAAAGCTATTTAAACATCCCCAATATCATCGCGGCCGCCCTGACGCGCAACGCAGCAGCCATTCACCCCGGTTACGGCTTCCTCGCCGAAAACGCCCGATTTGCCGAAATCTGCGCCGACCATCAAATTACCTTCATCGGGCCATCTCCGGCAGCGATGCGGGCGATGGGCGACAAATCCACCGCCAAAGAAACGATGCAGCGGGTGAAAGTCCCCACCGTTCCCGGTAGCGACGGATTGCTGGCAGACGATCGCGAAGCTTTGTCGATCGCCCGCGACATCGGCTATCCTGTGATGATCAAAGCCACTGCCGGCGGTGGAGGCCGCGGGATGAGGCTAGTGAGAGAAGCATCCGAACTCCCCAAACTATTCTCAGCAGCCCAAGGCGAAGCCGACGCAGCCTTCGGCAACCCCGGACTTTACCTCGAAAAATTCATCGAAAAACCCCGGCACATCGAAATCCAAATCCTCGCCGACAACTACGGTAACGTCATCCACCTCGGCGAGAGAGATTGTTCGATTCAGCGGCGGCACCAAAAACTCCTCGAAGAAGCCCCCAGCCCCGCCCTCAGCCAAAAACTGCGAGATCAAATGGGTCACGCCGCCATTGCCGCCGCCAAATCCATCAACTACACGGGTGCCGGCACAGTCGAATTTCTGCTTGACAAATCGGGCAAGTTCTACTTCATGGAAATGAACACCCGCATCCAAGTAGAACATCCCGTCACCGAGATGATTACAGGCCTCGACTTGATAGCCGAACAAATTCGCATCGCCCAAGGCGAAAAACTGCAAATCAAGCAAAACCAAGTAATTCTCAACGGCCACGCCATTGAGTGCCGCATCAATGCCGAAGACCCCGATCGCAATTTCCGACCCCACCCCGGCATAATCAGCGGTTATTTGCCTCCCGGTGGCCCCGGCGTGCGGATGGACTCTCACGTTTACACCGATTACGAAATACCCGCTTACTACGATTCTTTAATCGGTAAAGTAATTGTATGGGGGCGCGATCGACCGACAGCCATCCGCAGGATGAAACGGGCATTGCGGGAATGCGCTATCACTGGCGTTCCTACCACCCTCAGCTTCCACCAAAAAATTCTCGATTCCCCCGAGTTTCTCAACGGCGAAGTTTACACGAATTTCGTCGAACAGTTCTTGAACCAAAACAGTCATTAGTCAGTAGTCAGTTGGCAGTTAGCAGTGGGTGGCGACTAATCCATGCCCGATGCCCGATGCCCGATGCCCGATGCCCGATGCCCGCCAACTGACTCTTACATCATCATCGTCAGCAGCCCTTGCTGGCCGAGAATCATTTCTCGCAGCAAGCTACAGATACCCACCCAAATAATCGGCGTAATGTCCACTCCGCCGATCGGCGGTACAATCTTTCTAGTTACGGCTAAAAAAGGTTCCGTCGGCCAAGCAATCAGACTCAACGGCAACTTGCTCAGGTTCACCTCGGGATACCAAGTCAGGACGATCCGAAAAATAAACAGCAAGGTCATCACGACTAGGATAGATCCCAGAATCCAACTTGCAACGGTAATACCAGTCATGGGTCTTATCTCGAAATTTTAAGTTTTGTTAAGTCTGCTATTCATAATTTTAACCGTTTCACAGGTGCGATCGAAAGTATAAAATTAATAAAAATCAAATTGTTGTAACAAAGGCTTGGAATCTATGACTCCTTCTCTCGCGAACTTTTTGTACAGCCTGCTGGTGGGCGTGGTGGTAGTAGTGCTTCCAGCAACGATCGCCCTGATCTTCATCAGCCAAAAAGACAAAATCAAGCGCACCTACTAAAAACTCTGCAGGTCTCTAAGTCCGGCGTGAAAGTCAATTTTCGGCTACACGTCGGGCATTTCCCCGATCCTAGAAACCTCGGCTACCAGCAACTGTCAAGGCAAAACCTTCAGTTGACTGCCAAGCTGAGGTTTTTTCCCGTTAAACTCATTATTATACTCACTTCCCAAGCTGAAACCCTGACCGGACGCTGCCCCAGAAAGCACAGTCGGGCTGACAGACTTAATGATAGATGTAAAATCTAACTCGCTAACATAGGAAAGACATAGGAGATAGGCTAATGGTCAATTTAGGATTGAACTGGAGCAGCCTGTTAGGGATTATCCTAGCAGTAGCAGGGGCAGGACTGTATTTTCTGCGATCGTGGCGTCCCAAACTAGCCCGAGACCACGATATTTTTTTTGCAGCAGTCGGCTTGCTGTGCGGCGGTATTTTGTTATTTCAAGGGTGGCGGCTTGACCCAATTCTGGCCTTCGGTCAATTTCTGCTCACCGGTTCCGCCATATTTTTTGCAGCAGAAAGCATTAAGCTGCGAGGAGCGACCACAGCCCAAGCCAAAACTCGCGCCCAATATGTAGATGAAGAGCGACCGGTCAGCAACGCTTACGGTTACGACGGCTACGATGCCGAAATGGAGCAGCTAGAACCAGAGGAAGACTATCCGCCGCGTCCCCGGATCAGAGGCAGCCAAGACTACCGTTCCTCTCGGGAAGCCTACGACGACGAACCCCGCCGCCGCCCCTCGTCGAATCGCAACGGCAGCGTTAACACCTCCAGGCCCGACTCGCCCGATCGCTCCTCGCGCAAACGTCCCTCTCGCCCAGAAGCCCCGCCTGCCCAAGAGTCTGACAACTGGGACGTTTCAGACAACCCCGAAGAAAGACCGACCCGCAGCCGCAGCAGTCGCCCCCCTGCTTCGGAAAACCGCAGTTCGGATACGCCGCCGAGAACCAAAAAACCCCGTCCTACGGAATCATCGAGGTCTCGCCCCAGCAACCGCGACGTGGAAGCACCGCCGTCAGACTACGTGGAGTATCGACCTGTAGAATACCCGGAAGACCAACCGGATAATTCCCCCAGTTTCGACAAATAGGCAAATACTAAGTAGATGGGTGAAACTAAACATTTCTCGTACCCGCCGGCAAAAAAAATAATTTGCGTTTATTGATGCCCATCTACTTATTCTCAGATATTAAAGTGATTAAAAAAACTGTAAATTGCGAGTGTGAAACCCCAGACAAACGCAAATATACACAAATAAAAGCTATTTTTTTTATTATTTTGACATACCCAATCTGTGGAACTAATCGACAAAATAATAATCTAAATATAAAATCCCAAATCTTAAATCAGCAAGATGCCATTACTTGAAATAGGAGACCCGGCTCCCTGGTTTTCCATTCCTTCTACAAATAATCCCTTATTTCATTTCCAGACAGTTGGCGGCAGGCGAGTCGTACTCTTTTTCTTGGCCAGCGCAGCTTTTGAACAAATCCAAGTTATCCTCAAAAGCTTTCAAGAGCTTTCAGAAGAATTCCAAATCTTGCAAGTACCGAGGTTCGGAGTGAGCGTTGACCCCGCAGACAAAGAACAAAACAGACCGACAACAATTGCTCCGTCACTCATATTTTTCTGGGACTTAGACAAAAAAGTCAGTCAGCAGTACGGTGTTTTCCGAAATGTCGAAGAAAATGGAGTTGCCGGAGTTCACTATGCACCACAAACTTTTATTCTCAACGAAAACCTTCAGGTAATTAATATTTTGCCGATGGGCGAACCGCACCAACACGCCCAGCAAGTATTAGATTTTATCAAAACTTTGCCCCCTATTGAGGAAGCCCGAACAGCCACTCGCCACGCCCCGGTGTTGGTAATTCCTAATGTTTTGGACAAAGCTTCTTGCCGCAATTTAATCGATATGTACAAAGCTAATGGTGGCAGTCCCTCGGGATTTATGAGGCAAATAGACGGGAAAACAGTTGGCTTGCACGACGACACTTTTAAGAAGCGCCGAGATTTCTTTATTCAAGATGAGGATTTCCAGCGACAATTGAATGCGATTATTCTACGCCGGGTGCGGCCGGAAGTAGAGAAAGCTTTTCAGTTTACAATTACTAGGTTTGAACGGTATTTGATAGGTTGTTACGATGCTGACAGCGGCGGTTATTTTCGGCCGCACCGCGACAACACTAGCAAAGCTACGCTGCACCGCAGGTTTGCGATGACGCTAAACTTGAATGTGGGAGAGTACACGGGGGGATTTTTAAGGTTTCCAGAGTACGCGCCGCACGGTTATAAAGGCGATTCTGGCACGGCGATTATTTTTTCGTGTTCTTTGCTGCATGAAGCGACCCCAGTGATTAGCGGCCAGCGTTTTGCTTTGCTGTCTTTTTTCTACGGCAATGAGGACGCTGCGGTGCGACAAGCTAATTTTAAGTATTTAGCTGCTGATTCAGATTTCCCAATTGGAGAACCGGCGTAAGGAAAGTCACTACCGTGGTGCAAGTCCTAAAATAATTACAGAAGGTAGTTAGCGGTTAGCGACCAAACCTAATTGCTAGCTACCGATCGCTAAATAATAATCGATAGCCATGAATTTCAAACTTCTAAGTTTAGCAGTATCGGGAATTTTAACGGTTGGGGTAACAGCCAGCACTGCTGCGGTTGTTACGACATCCCCTGTGCGGCAATCAACAGATGTAACGGAATTTAACTCGGTGCATTCCCAAGGTGCGATCGCCCAAAATGTCGAAGAACAAACCAATATTCGGGTCTACGAAAAGGCTAGTCCGGCGGTTGTTACCGTCGATACAGATAAATCTAACGGCAGCGGCACAATTATCAGCCCCGACGGCATGGTGTTAACGAACGCCCACGTTGTTGCCGCAGGCGGTACGGTCAATATCATTTTGTCAGACGGCAGAAAACTTGTGGCCGATGTCGTCGGCTTTGGTGAAGAAGGTCTAGACTTAGCCGTGGTTAAAATTCGCGGTCAAAATAATTTGCCCACCATTCCTTTAGCCCGTCCCGGTTCGGTGAAAGTCGGGCAACAAGCATTTGCGATCGGCAATCCCTTCGGTCAATTTCAAGGTACTTTTACAGTCGGAATCGTCAGTCGCATCGACCAGCAGCGGGGCTTAATTCAAACCGACGCCGCCATCAATCCCGGCAATTCAGGAGGCCCACTGCTCAACAGTTCAGGAGAATTAATCGGCGTCAATACTTCTATTTTTACTCGCGGTCGGGGCGGAGGTAATATCGGTATCGGTTTTGCAATTTCAGCAGACAAAGTACCCGCTTTCCTGACAGCGGTACGAGAAGGGCGAGCTCCCCGCGTGGCTCAAACCCGATCGCCCTTTGGCAACAAATCACCTCAAAAAGTTGCGTTAAACGGGCCCGCCCTCAGCGGCAAACTCACCAACCAGTCTAGCGTGCTGCCCGCAGACAACAGCTTTTTTGACCTCTACTCCTTTGAGGGAAAAGCGGGCCAGCAAATCACAATAGAAATGAAAAGTCAAGAAATTGACCCTTATTTAATTTTGCTCGGACCCAACCAGCGCGAAATCGCGCAAGACGATGACGGGGCAGGCAGTAAAGACGCCAGAATTACAGTCAGGCTGCCTGCAGACGGGACTTACACGTTAGTGGCAAATTCCTACGAAGCTAGGCAGTCAGGGGCTTATACGTTAGAACTAAAAGCGAGTGCTCCTACCGCGCCTTCTCGGGCGATTTTGCAAGAAGAAGGCGCTTTAGTCGCAGGCGGTCCAGTATTGCCGTCTGACAACAGTCTGTATCGCGAGTATACTTTTGAAGGTCGATCGGGTCAGTCTGTAACCATTTCCCTCGAAAGCACAGATTTTGATCCCTATGTGGCTATCTTTGGCCCTAATAGCCGATTAGTGGCAGAAAATGACGATGCGAGCGATTCGACTAAAAATGCGTTTCTAAGCGTTACTTTGCCCGCTACGGGTCGCTACCGCGTAATTGTCAATGCTTACGATGCTTCGGGCCGGGGTCGTTACACTCTAACTGTCCGGTGAAAATGGGTAATTGGTAATTGGTAATCGGGAATTGGTAATTGGGAATTGGTAATTGGGAATTGGTCGAATTATTTTTCTTCCTACTTCCTTCCATCGATTAAATCCCGTACATTGCTCGTTGCCGAACTTCCTTCTTCCATCCGTTAAATCCGTTACACTCATCCGTTGCCGAACTTCCTTCTTCGTTGCAAATCGAGGTAATTCATGCGTCAAGTTAGATTTTGGGCGATCGCGCCAATTGCTCTGGTAGCTACTTTTTCTGGTAAGCCGACTCTCTCCCTGCCAGTTTCAAATTCAGGTGGAGTTGCTAACAGTATTTCCACCGTCATTTCAGGAGAAATTCCTCAAAATTTACCTAACGCGAAGCCGACTGACAAGGCTGTTTTAGCGCAAGCAAGCCCCAGCCCGTCACCATCACCACAGAGTTCGCCAACTCAGAGCCCAACTGTAGAACCTCCGCCGAGTCCTGATGCGGGTTCATCTAAGGTTATTTTAGAGCAAAACGGAGAACTCAGCCCTGCTAAGTCTTCTGTACTGCCTTCGGACAGCAGTTTGTACGACGAGTATACCTTTGAAGGCACTCAGGGTCAGAAAGTGGTTGTTACGGTAGAAAGTACCGAGTTTGATACTTATCTCGCTATTTTCAACTCCCAGGGCGAGCTACTTGCAGAAAATGATGATGCCACGCAGCAAAATTCCAATTCAGAGCTTACTGTTACCTTGTCTGCGAACGGTCGCTACCGGGTTATTGTCAATGCTTACGATCCGCCTCCAAAAGGTAGAGGCAAGTACAGTTTGACTGTCCGCGAAACAACTGGAAATTAGTTTAAACGAAACTTCGGAGTCAGGGCACGGCATTGCCGTGTCCCTATAATTCTAGAACGATCGCACTTACTTGTAGTGCGATCGACTTTGGTACCTTCATGTGTTATCTGAAACTAAAAAAGTCATAATTTTGCATTTATAATTTGATAAATTGTATTTTAAATAACTCTTAAAAGTAGAATAGAAGCTGAAAGAGCGATAAATTTTCAACTTCCATTCTTGATTGATTGAGACTAATTTAACGCAGCCCCAGCCAGGTAAAAAAATCCTGGCGGGTGAAGAATTCTAGAAGCAAAAGCCCCACGAATCCCACCATCGCAAATCTGCCGTTGATTTGTTCTGCATAGGCATTCCACCCAAAGGCTGGTTCTGGTTTTGGGGTATTTGGGGTTGTCGGTTTTGGGGATGGAGGAGTTTTGGCAGTCATTTAAAAGTTTTAAGTTTCGAGTTTTGAGTGATGACTTTTCAGAAGCTTTACGATCGCACAACTTGTAATTTACCAGGAAAATGACACCCCATGCCTAATCTGCTGACTTTTCTAAACTTTGAACCGATTCAATCAGATTTCGCACGGTTTCGGTACCTTCAGAAGGCTCAAAAAACAGCGGGAACTTGCCGCGAGCGATCATTCTCAAACCCAACGGGCCCAGACTCAGCAAACCTTTAACGTCGCGGAAGTAATTTCCTACTACTTCGATGCCAAATTTGCGCTCATCTATCCAGCCACCTTCTTTGACGAGCTCGATTAAGACTTTGCGGTGACGAATTGATCGACTGGCTTGGTCGTCTTTGCGATCGAGAATCTCTTGTTTAATCTTACCAATTTGATCCATCGGCGCGACTTCCATCGGACAAACCGAGTTGCAGTAGTAACAGCGGGTGCATCCCCAGACCCCTGCGGTGCCTTCGTTATATTTTTCGAGCCGATTTTCGGTTTCGCTGTCGCGGGAGTCGGCGATCGTGCGGTAAGCTTTGGCGAGGGCGTGGGGGCCGACAAATGCCGGGTTGACTTCGCGGGCGTTGCACTCAGAATAGCACGCACCGCAGAGGATGCAGTTGCCAGTTTGGTCGAGTTTCGATCGCTCTTCTGGAGTTTGCAGAAATTCGCGTTCTGGAATTGATCGCGAGGCGGTGCTGACATAGGGTTCAACTGCTTCTAGGTTGTGCCAAAAACTGGTCATATCAACAACCAAATCTTTAATAACCGGCATATTTCCCATTGGGGCGACGGTGATTTCTGGGATGAAATCGGTAGGCATTTCTGCTGAGCAGGAATCTGCTATTTTTTGCAGTCTTGCGAGTTCGCTGGCTACGTTTTCTTTGCAAGCTAATGCTGAGCGACCGTTAATTCGTATAGAACAACTGCCGCAAATTGTATTGCGGCAATTTTTGCGAAAAGCTAAAGTGCCGTCGTGTTCCCATTTAATACTGTTGAGGCAGTCGAGGATGGTATTGCTCTCTTCCACATCTAGGGTGTAAGTGTGAACCCGGGGAGCCTCGTTTTGATTTTGGCGCACTACATTAAAGCGGACTTTCATATTTTGATTAAGGAATTTATTTTCTATTTTAAGCTAAATTTTTGACCTTTTTAGAAAGCTATTATTTTTTTAACCACTACCTTAAGTAAGAGATTTAAAAAAAAATTATTATTGTTTGATAAACATGAATAATTCTCAAGTTATAAATCCTAAATTACCACTTTTTTAAGCGGATTTGTGAGCTATTAATTGGAGATAAAAGTAATTAATTACTGCAATTCGCTAGTCGGAGGTGCGTGATGTCCAGCTTGTTTGTATTAACTTTTATGTTTTCCACACCGGCTTTTTGTCTGGGTCTGCTAAATCCTCAATGGGTGGGACTGGCAACTCGCAAGCGATCGGCTGCCTTGTACGGCGGCTTGATGGCAGTTTCGTTCGTTTTGCTTGGGGTTACAGCACCTAAGACGCCACAACCAGTTTCATCCGGGCTGCTGGCCTCAACTGAATGGCCAGAATTTATGGTAAGCGCACCTTTGCGCTGAAGATAGCTGGGTATGCATTTCACTTTTTTGGCAGCATTACAAGAAATTTTACCAGGACTTACGGCTAGTTGGGGCCAGAAACGTAGTTTTTTAAGAAAAATACTTGGTTCTACTCATTTACTGCAATTAAAAACTCCGGTTTATAGGCGTCGGAGTGCGATCGCAAACTGTAGGAAAAAATTGTGGCTTTAATAAGTAGAAATACCCTAACAGGACTTACGCAAAAACTCGGTTTATTCCAGAAATCGTCGCTTTTTAGATAAATATTGACGCCTAAACCGGGGTTTTGGTCTTTGAGTGCGTCCAGGACTTACTTAGAAACCCGGTTGCACCAGGGTCTGGTGTCCAACGTTCTAGTTTGCTTCGTAAATCATAGGGATTTGTGAGTTAGCCGGCAGATAAATAAGCAAGTTAACTTCTCAGGACTGACGCACAGGGATTAAAGAACTCAGGTTGTTTAAACAGATATCCTTCTTGCTTCACCTCGGATTTTGGTAAAAGAAACCCGGTTTCGGCGTCCTGGATGACTTCTCTTTTTTACTGCTAAAAATCGCTATGTTTAATTTTTTCGTCTTAAGCTTTTTATTGTCGATCCCTGCTTTCTTTCTGGGTATTGTTAATCCGACATGGGTTGGCGCACCAACCCGCAAGCGATCGATCGCGATGTACGGCGGGTTGATGGCAGCTTCGTTTGTACTTGTTGGCGTCACTGCACCCCCTCAGTCTCAGGGAGTTTCGGTGGCACTTCCGGCCCCAAGCGCTCCGCTAGTATCATCTAAAACCGCTAAGCCGTCACTGCTTTTGGCTGTGCAGACACGCAAGTCGGAGACTGTCAAAACGCCGGCACAAACACCGAAACCTGCAATTTCTGCGAAGGTACCTGCACTTGCAAAACCAGGGCCCGATCGCAAATTGCCATCTTCAGCCAAATCTGTTGAGCGAACCGCAGAGATTGCTCTTGATACACAGCAGCCAAAGGAAGATACCAAGAAAGTTATTTATGAGTCTTCTAAACCAAAGGTTAAAAGTGCCGATTTTCCGAGTTGCGTTAACTCGGATTGCAACTGTTCTGACTTTGCGACTCAAGCCGAAGCCCAGCGAGTTTTAGAGGCATATCCGGGCGATCCGTTTAAGCTCGATCGAGATCGAGACTCGATCGCTTGCGAAACACTGCGTTAGATTTAATCTGCCAACAGCCTCGGTTAATGATGAAGGCTTTTTTGGGTGATTGTACGAATTGAAGAACGCAAATCGATCGGCTAAAATCATCTAATTGTTGAGCTTGCGGTGCGGGTGCAGCTATGACTTACAGCTTGAGAATTGTCGATTTGCCAACGAGTGAACGGCCACGGGAACGGTTGATGGCGGGTGGCCCGAAAAGTTTGGCGACTGCAGAATTGATTGCAATTCTCCTGGGTACTGGTCAGGGACCCGGCAAACTTTCCGCCGTCGGGCTCGGACAGTATATTTTAAATCAGTTGAGTTTGCATTCCCGCGATCCTGTGGCTGTGCTACGCACTATTAGCGTTCAGGAGTTGACGCAGATTCACGGGATTGGCCCTGCTAAGGCGACTTCGATTTTGGCTGCAGTGGAGTTGGGGAAGCGGGTATTTCAGTCGCGGCCGCCGGAAATGGCTGTGGTTGACTCTCCGCAAGCGGCGGCGGATGCCCTGAGTCAGGATTTGATGTGGCAGTCTCAGGAACGCTTTGCTGTGGTGCTGCTGGATGTGAAAAATCGGCTGCTGGGAACTCAGGTAATTACGATCGGCACAGCCACGGAAACTTTGGCTCACCCACGGGATATATTTCGGGAGGTGATCCGCCAAGGGGCGACGCGGGCGATTATCTCGCACAATCACCCCTCCGGGATTGTGGAGCCAAGCCCGGAGGATATTGCTTTGACGCGACAGTTGCTGGCGGGAGCGCAGTTCTTGTCGATTCCGCTGCTCGATCACTTGATTTTGGGGAATGGGGATTTTCGGAGCTTGCGGCAGACGACGACGCTTTGGGACGAGTATCCCCAGGGCGATTGAATTTTTATACTTAACTAATTTGATTACTATCATTAGTTATTTGTATCTTTGGCTCTCCGACGGCCCAATCAGCTCTGACAGCAGGCAAATTTTCCAGATGGAGTCCCCCGCCAGAGCCTGTTTTGGCTGAATGTCGCTGCTGATACTTAGTTTCGACCACAACTCGGTTAATCTAGTATAGGTAGGCTGAAGAGGTCGCTAATCCGATTTTTTTTGAGCATACTAAACGTATACTGAACCAGCACCTAAATACCCACTTATTAAGAAATTATTAAATGGGATGTAAAATACACGGTGTGGTGATAGGAGGAGAACTGTGTTTCTGAGACTTGCAGAACAACACCGTAAATTCGTTCAAGATTTGGTAATGAACCTCCAAGCTTTAGCTATCGTGCTAGAGCATCGGGGTTATCTGGCATCCTGCTACACTTGCGGGGGTCAGATGAACAGTGCCTCATTTATGGTCAGTTTGACGGACAACCATCTGATTCGATTTTTAGTGTCAGATTACGGTATCACTTGGACTGAGATGCGGGACGACCGCGAACTCATGAAACTAGAAGGTGCAGAAGCGATTAATCAGTTACAAGAACTGGCAAATCTCGTAAAGTATCAAATCCAACCTTCGGAAGCTACTTTAACGACGGCGCAGCGAGTTTAGCGATTGCACGGTTCCGAGGAAGGCGACGCAAGAAAGTCGGTGCTTGTCTGCTACAACCGACTCCCCAGCGAGTTCGTTGAAGAGGGTTCACGTCTTGCACAGCGATGGCTGCTCAACAGACAAGGGTGCTTTCAGGGTGCCTGGAGACGCTCAGTCGATCGAACTCTCATCGGGCAGACGGCATACTTTATGCAAAAAGTGTCAAACTTGGAACCTCTAGTTTTTTTTCAGCAGTTGATTCTCCCTTGAGAGCCATTAGCAAAATTTAGAAGTGCGACTGCTCGTCGGCTGCGATGTTAATTTCTCACTTTGGCATTCAAAAGTCAAGGAATTGAAATTAACTTTAAGCAGGGAGGTAGAATTTAACATCCACAGTGAGGATGAGGTTGTGAAGATTGGGTGAAGCGCAGACCGAGGGCTATGGCATACGGGCGATTCAGAAGTCAACTGCAAAGTCGGTAAGGCTTAATTCGAGCAATTAGTCTGTGCTTTGTTGAAAACATCTTCATTTGTCTAAAATTCCCTGTTTGTATAGTCGCGAATTCCATGAGACTGTTGGCGCATCAATATTTTGTTTCTTTGGGGGTTTAATAATGAACCGCCAAAACGCCAAGTACGCCAAGTACCCCAAAAAGGAAGAAGAAAGAGGAAGAAGGATAGAAAAATTAATTGCGGGCAATTATCCGAACACGATCTAAGAGGGGTGTGATGGGAGCAAATGTGAGGAGTCACCCTTCACGGATTCGCCAACAGTATCACGATCTTCGCCCGGAGCTTAAATTGACACCAATGCCCTTGTAGTCGCCCCACAAAAGAGTTGTGTACCCCCTAGACTCGTCCCAATTTCGGTCGCATCCGCAGTTCAGCCCACATGGGCAGATGCTCTGAACCAATTGGCGGTAAAACCTTGGCTGATTTCGCCCCCCAGTGCTGAGAATACCAAACATAGTCAAGCCTCACCAGGGGAAAAGTTAATTTCCAGTTTAACTGTTTAACCAGTAAACTCAGATCCCACCCGTGAGGAAAAGTAAAGCCAAAACCCAGTCCTGCTGTTCGGAAAGCATCTTGCATAACCGCTCTCAAATAATAGTAGTCTTGAGAATGGTCAGTCAGATTAAAGTCCCCGGCAGCAATAGTCGGCAGCGTTTCTTTCTGGAGTCGCCGCACTAAATCTTGAATTTGTGCCGGTCGGTCGCCGTACTCGTAAACTGGGATTTTGAGGAAAGGCAAAATTTTATGCTGGCGAAACCACGGTGGGGTGGTTGAAATGTTATAAAGAACTACATCTTGCTGGTTCATTGCGATAATAGCTCGTTCCTGTGGTTCGTTCCCACCGGCTAGCTTTAACTTTTGAAAAGATCGAATGGGATATCTGCTGAGAATCACATGGTATCCGCGCCCCAGGTGGTGCGGGTATAATGCGGCCAACTTAGAGAATACTTCTTTGGCGTAATCCTCCTTAATTTCTTGCAAACAAATGAGGTCTGGTTTTTCTTCTTCAATTAGGTTGACCAAAGCTTGTGGGGATTCGTGATGCCAGCCGAGGTTGAGAGAAAAAATCTTGAGGGTTGGCTGGGAGTCAGTGATGTTCGTCGGCTGGGGAGAAAAGTAGGTGACGTGTAGCCAACCCAGCAAACAGATGCCAGCCACAGAGGAAACAATCGCGAACCAGCGTTTCTTTATGATAAAAAACCCTAGAATTGGCAGCAGGAAGATTGGCAAGAAAATCCAAGGAACAAAATCCCCCATCAAGGCAATCGGCCACAGCCTGTCCCAAAAGATCAGTCTCAGAATCAGATAGCTGACAATCAGTGCGGAGTAAGCGTAGGCGAGCAGTTGAGCAGTTAGCTGCAAAAATCGGTAAGGCTTAATCATAGCGCCGTCTGCAATAGCATCCTCTTACGGGTGTGGGGACAAAAAACTGGATACTGCTCAGCTCAAATTAACTGAAATAGCCGCTCCCCGGCTGAGGCTAGGGAATACACTTCTCCTGTGTCCGGCTCTTTTATTTTATACAGACTTCTGGCTGGAAACAGTGATTGAAAATCGCGATCGATATATTGCTATTTAGCGTAAGTTGTTGGTTAAATCAAAATTAGCGATCGCGAAGTTAGGAATCTCAAGCAAATGATAAATCTCAGCGAACTACTAGAACCCATCGCCAGTCAATTTAGCAGTCTGGGAATTCCCGAACCAATTACCCATTGGGGACACCCTGTAATGATGGGGATAGTGGTGGTGGCGATGGGCAGTTTTGTCGGGTATACGGGATGGCAGGGACGTTTGGCTGCCGATAAAGATGTCGCACTCAAAAGTCGCTCGGATCACCGCAAGCTTGCACCGTGGATGTTTCTGTTTCTAGCTTTGGGCTATACAGGCGGTTTGCTGTCGCTGGTGATGCAGCACCAACCAGTCATGGAAAGTCCGCATTTTTGGACGGGTTCGGCAGTGCTGGTTTTGCTGGCTGTTGGCAGCTTGATTTCGCTGACGGGTTTTGGGGGCAACAAGCTGGCACTGCGCGCGGTTCACGCTTATTTAGGCACGACGGCCCTTGCACTTATGGTGCTGCACGCGGCTTTCGGTTTAAAATTGGGGCTGTCTATTTAGAAGAGGAAGAGGAAGGGGAAGGGGAAGGGAAAGAATGTAAGGAAAGAAATTTTCCCATAACTTACGCAGGGGTAGCGAGATACTGAGTTTTTTATCTAAATACACAGCGTTTAGCTTTTTATCTAGGTTTAAAAACCCGGTTTTTTGGGTAAGGAGTGCATACGTCCCGCATAGGTTTCCCTGAAATATTCCCCCTCTAAATTACTAATTAATGAATCAAGCAACGGGTGCCATTTTCTGTCTTGCCTACATTTTGGGATTGATTTCTACAGCGGTTTCTTGGGGTAGATACGGGATACTTGCTTTGGGAATAGCCGTGGCCATCGCCCTGCCAAAATTGTTGCGAAAATTTACTAAAAATTCTGTCAAAGTCACCAATAAAAGACGCAGCAGACAAAAAGAAAATGCTCTTGAAGCACCCTTAGATGCTAGGGAAGAGTTGAGTTTGTTGGAGATGCTGCCGAGAGCGAAATGGGTGTGGGCAGTGGCGGGTTTGGTTGCATTTCTAGCTAGCATTTATTTTGCAGTTCGATCGCCCCAACCGGCAATAGATGACATTAGCAAACTGATTCCGGCTGGCGGAAACACTCAAGAAGTGGCAGTGACAGTTCGCGGTAGAGTTGTCAGTACGCCTCGATTGACTCGATCGGGTAGATCGCAATTTTGGCTAGAAACAGATTTAGTTAGCGAAATCAACGGCGGCGAGGGAGGAGCAGTCGTAAACCGCCCAGTATCCGGCAAACTCTACGTTACAGTGCCCCTCCTGCAAGCAACGGGTTTGTACGCCGACAATACGATCGCAGTTGTGGGTTCCTTGTACAAACCGCAGCCGCCGTCTAATCCAGGGGCTTTTGATTTTCAAGCATATTTAGCCAGAGAAGGAGCTTTTGTAGGGCTCAAAGGCCGTCAAATTGACTGGAGGAGAGAAAATGCGATCGCGGATGTAAATCGAGTTAACAGCCAAACGGCTGCTTTCTTGGAGCCAAGCGGGATGCAGCCATCGAAAATTCAAGCGATGCGGCAGCGGATAGTGCGATCGCAACTATCGCAGTTAAATGTTCCCGAAGGGCCTTTAATCAGTGCGATCGCCCTCGGCAAACAAGCAGTAGATTTACCTTACAATATCCGCGACTATTTTGTGCAGGCTGGATTAGCCCACGCGATCGCAGCTTCTGGCACTCAAGTTTCAATGGTTTTGGCTTTAGTTCTGGGTTTAACCAGGCGTTTTTCCAAACAATTACAATTTAGTTTTGGCGTCGGTGCTTTATTTTTGCTAGTGGCATTAACTGGCTTTGAAGCTTCAGTATGTCGCGCTGCTTTGATGGGATTTGGAACATTATTTGCTTTGGTGCTGAGCCGCCAAGTTAAGCCGCTGGGATTGCTGTTAATCGCTGCTACCATTTTACTGCTGGTTAACCCTTTGTGGATTTGGGATTTAGGTTTTCAACTGAGTTTTTTGGCGACTTTGGGGTTAATCGTGACAACGCCCCCGCTGATGGCTAAGTTGGACTGGATGCCTCCCGCGATCGCTTCGATTGTTGTGGTTCCGGTCGCCGCTTCAGTTTGGGTGCTACCGCTGTTACTTTATGTTTTTAGTGTGGTATCACCTTACAGCATTTTAGTTAATATTATTGCGGCTCCTTTGCTGTGGATTTTGAGTATTGGGGGGATGGTTAGCGCTTTAGCTGGATTGATTTTTCCCCCCGCTGGCAGTGTTTTAGCGCAACTGCTCGATTATCCGGCAAAGGGGTTAATTGCGATCGCCCAATATTTCTCGCAATTACCGGGTAATTCTGTAGCTGTCGGTCAAGTATCGGTGTTTCAGCTAATAGCGCTTTACAGTTTAATTTGCTGGGTTTGGATCGGGGGAAGTTCGGCAACTGATTCTGTAACGGATAGAAGGAGGAAGGAAGAAAAAAGACGGAAGCCGGAAGCAGTCAGAGGGAAAAACCAGGAAAAAGGGAAAGGGAAGAAGGGGAAAAGCAGAGTTATTGCGCTGCCGAGTTTTTCATCTGCTTGGATTTTACCGCTAGCGCTGGTGGCGGGAATAAGTATCATAGTTTTGCCAGCTTGGCACGTTCAAGCATCTTTATTTCAAGTTACTTTGCTGGCGACATCTGGGGAACCTGTTTTAGTAATTCAAGATAGGGGAAAAGTGGCGCTAATTAATAGCGGTGATGAAAATAACGTAAGGTTTACAGTGTTGCCTTTTTTGCAGCAGCAAGGAGTTAATTCTGTGAATTTTGCGATCGCCACTCACGGTCATTTAGGTTTGAGCGGTGGTTGGGGAAAATTACTAGAACGCTTGCCACTTAAAACATTTTATGATAATAACGATCCGAAACAAATTCACCGTGGCAGCAATCACGAATTTATGACGGCTGTGCAATCACGCCAAGGCGTTTATATTCCTTTAGAAACTAGCACTACAGTTGATATGGGTTCGACCCGGTTGCAGTTGGTGAATGCGGAGATTCCGGTGGTAGAATTTTTGGTGGGAAATCGAACTTGGTTGCTCGTCGGTGAAATGACACCGGAAGCGCAAAAAAAATTGGCAGCAACGGGAACCTTGAAGCCGGCTCAAGTGCTGTGGTGGTCAGGAAAAGCACTGACGGCTGAGTTATTGGGCGCAGTTGGGCCGCAAGTGGCGATCGCATCTGCTGACGAAATCGACCCAGAAACCGCAGCCCAACTGCGCCAAAGCAAAACTCAGATATTCTGGACAGGGCGCGACGGAGCCCTCCAGTGGACTCCCGCAGGGGGATTTAAGACCACTCTGGAATCTGAAGAAAATCAAACTTCTTTTTTATAAAGATTTACAATGTGGCGCACTGTGCGGTAAAATACTTTTAGCTCACATCTCAAATCTATTGGAGAGGTGGCAGAGCGGTTGAATGCGGTAGACTCGAAATCTACTTTAGGGGTAACTCTAACGTGGGTTCAAATCCCACCCTCTCCGTACATCTAAGCCTCAAGTGGCAAGCGCGCACCTTATTAATGTAGGGTGCGCGTTGCTTATCTAACCCAAACTTCAACCTAGGACCCGCGCTGCGCACATTATGATGTTAGCGATCGTTCAATCAAAAATGAGTTAATTCAAATAGAGTTTTCAGCTATGAAATTAAACTCCACAATCTCAGTAGCATGATAGCCGGTTTCGTTTCGGTAAGGTAGATGCGTAGAATCTCAAGGGAATTCTTAACTCGGAACCGAGAACAAAAACAGAGAAGAGTTTTTGTAAAGCAGGCGGTTGTAAACCGCTGCCTCCATCACTAACTAATAAGGTGCGGACGGAGTATGGGGGAATGAGCCTAGATTTTTTGTTTCCCTAGTTTGTAGTCGCTAGTTCCTAGCCTGAGAGCAAGAGAGCCTGTTTCCCGTTGTTCCCCGTGTCCTCTTTCTTGTAATAACGAGGTTCCGAGTTGGGGGGCGGTACTCTATGCGGTAAAAGCCTAGCACGAACTGCTCATACTGGAACAGAAATCACAAACTCCGAACCCTGCCCCAATGAGGAATTCACAACTAATTTACCTCCATGTTTTTCCACAACAATGTGGTGGGCTATAGACAATCCTAATCCGGTTCCTTGACCCACAGACTTGGTTGTGAATAAGTGGTTAAAGATGTTTTCCTTGACTTCATTCGACATCCCCACTCCATTATCCTTAATGCGAATTAAAACCTGATTGTTGTCTTCGCTCAGAGCAGTTTGAACCGTGATTTGATTGGGGAGGGCTTTAATTTCCTGAAAAATGCGTCCCTTATTTGACTCCTCCAGAGCGTCAATGGCATTCGCCAGTACGTTCATAAATACCTGGTTCAACTGGCCGGGAAGGCATTTCACGAGCGGCAAATCACCATACTCTTTCACAACTTCAATGGCAGGGCGAAACTCGCTCGCTTTTAAACGATGCTTGAGAATCAGGAGAGTGCTTTCGAGTCCGTCGTGAATATTGAAAGAAACTGGTCGATCGCTGTCTGCCCTGGAAAACGTTCTCAAACTCGTACTGATATTGCGGATGCGATCGACTCCATCCTTCATTGAGCCAATTAACTTGGGCAAATCTTCTCGCAAATACTCCAAGTCCATATCCTCAATTTCTGTTTCAATTTCCCCTCCTGGATTGGGAAATGTTTCTTGATAGAGATCGATCAAATTGAATAAATCCCCGACGTATTCTTGAGCGGGTTGCAAGTTGCCGGCGATAAAGCCTACGGGATTGTTAATTTCGTGGGCTACCCCTGCGACTAAATTGCCGAGAGCAGACATTTTCTCACCTTGCACCAATTGCAGTTGCATCTGTTTGAGATCCTCAATAGACTGCTCTAGTTTTTGGGCATATTCCTGAGATTGTTGATACAGTCGGGCGTTCTGTAAGGAAATTGCAGCTTGGGAGCAAAGGATGTTTAGGATGGCGACGCGATCGCCCGTGAATACCCCTGTTGCTAAATTATTTTCCAAATACAAAATCCCCATCATTTTCCCTCGCTCGCTGATTGGAGTGCAAAGCAGGCTCTGAGGTTGGTGTTGGATTATGTAGGGGTCAGATGCAAATCTTGGTTGATTGCTAGCATCATCAAAAATCAGGGTTTCTTTTGTACGTTTGACGTAGTTGAGCAGGCTCAGAGGAATTACTTCGCTCTCCTCAACCGGAATTGATTGCAGAAGGCAGTCTTGACGGTTTGTGCAGTGGACGTTGAGCCTCCAGTTTCCCTCTTCATTCAAAATTAAGGCTCCGCTTTGTGCTCCGGCATTCTTCACCACAACTTGCATGAGGGTAGTGAGCAATTGATCGAGTTTAATTTCGCTAGATAGAGCTTGAGAAGCTTTGATAACTGTCGGCAAATCTACTAAGCCCCAACTGCTGGTGCTACCGATAATTGTTCTATTCGTGTTAGATACGGATGATTCACTATGGGTGGATGTGTGAATTGTTTCGCTCGGATTCTGGCTAGTTCGCTCCTGTTGCAGGATCACAGCAAGCAATTGAGGATAGCGCTGTTCTAGATGGTCAATCTTTGCTTTTGCTCCCCAACGAGCGTAAGCATAGTAAGCATCAATTAAATAGGGTTTTGCCAGTTTTTCTTTACCCCATTCTAAATAGAATTTAGCAGCGAGTTCGTGAGCTAGAGCTTCCTCGTTGATGTATTTGTTCTCTTTGGCGAGGGCAATAGCCTTGTCGTACATCTCGATCGCTTCTATTTTTTGGTTTAAAACCCGATGCCGTTCTGCCTCTACTATATAGAATTTATGCAGATGATTCATGGGGGCATGATATGCCCATTTTTGCATTTTTTCTTGATTAGCTTGTACTCGGTCAAGAAGTTCATGTTGTTCTGACTGTGGAGTGTCAGAATACACCGCCAACCGCACCAAAGAATCGTAGAAATGGAAAACAGGAACAACGGGCATTCCTATTACTGCATTTAAATAGTTCTCTGCTATAGCGATATTATCAATCGCTTCTGAGTATTTTTCAAACAAATAACAAAGTAAAAGTTTGTTTAAATATATGTATGCAACTCCTACTTTATCGTTCGCTTGCTGGTAAAATGGCAGCTTCATCTGCTCGTCACAGGCTTCACCCTTTAGAAGGGAGGAATTATCACTTTTTCCCAGCAAATTCAAGATGGCCTGCCAATAAATTTCTATATAATTAAGCGCTGTTTCTTGCTTGATTTTATGAATAGCATCTCTGTTTCTTGCTATCTCTATTTCAAGGAGATTCAGTTCTTTGCCACTATAGTAAGCTGAACAGGAAGACTGTAATAAATTATAGCCGGCATATTCTAAATCTCCTGCCTCCATTCCGCTAGAGTAAGCTGACACCAAAGGCTCTAAGGTTTCCCTGAGATGCTCTTTGCAATGTCGGATAAATAAATTTACTATGAAGGCTGTCTTTGTTTTGATTTCTTGAGAATTTAACTTTGACACTAGACTTAAAGCCAATTGACCGAACTGATAACCTGAATCAATATCTTCCACAACTCCACAAAGAAGAAAACCATAATTGGCGTAAGCAAAGGGAGAAACAAAAGCATTCCCATATTGGACGGATAATTGTACTTGTTTGCACACAGTCAAAGGCAACAGTGCAGGAGCAGCAATGTATGCAGGAGCAAAGATACTTGATAAAAGTCTCATAGCTGCTAGTTTATAAAGATCGCTCATTTGAGGCAGCTCAATTAAGTCCTCAATCCGCGTTCCGCTCAAAATTGAGGCGGTTTCCCCTAATGCCTGCCCAATATCAGACGGATTTGGCTCGCAGGGAAACTCTACCCCCAACTGTTTTAAAACTTGTAGTCCCGTATTCAGCGCTTCCTGTAACTTATTTTGCGCCATGTAAGCTTGCATCTGTACTTCATATACCTTCACTTTGTCCAGTAGCATTTTGGCGCAGCTTTCCACAACTGATGCCAATTCTTCCATCCGCTCAAAGTCACCGCTTAGATAAGCTGTTTCTGCTGCTTCGGTATGCAGCGCTAATGTTACTTCATACTGATTATGCCAACTATTTGCTGTCAGTAATTCCCTGCCAATCTTGAAATAGTCAACCGCAGCACGATAGGCAGTAGCCGCTTTGGCTTTCTTTCCAGCAACTAGATTCAATCGTGCTAATTTCTCCCGTTCTGCCTCCGGGGTAATTAGCTCAAATCCCACATTTAAGTGATTGACAATATCAAAAATTCTTTCTTCTCGATCGGCTTCTGGCGTATTCTTTAACAGCAGTTGACCTATTTTTAAGTGAGTAGAGCGCTTTTGGTCTTCAGGAATGAGAGAATAGGCTGCTTGCTGGACGCGATCGTGTAAAAACTTATATTTGGGTAATTGGTCGTGGGTAAATGATAATTGGTCAGATTCCTTCCCATTACCGATTACCGATGCGCTATTCCCCTCTACTTGATAAAACTTATAAACTTCGGTAATGGGTAAAATTAGCCCGTCTTCTAGTGCCTTCCATAAAGCTGTTGCGGTTTCTAGGGGCGAATTTTCATCAACAATTGCTAAAGTCCCTAAATCGAACAGATTGCCAATACAAGCAGCTAACTTTAAAACTTCCTGTGTCTGGGTTGGCAACTTTCGCAACTGAAGTGCCATAAATTCTACTACATCATCTGTTAGTGCCAAGGTTCGCACTCGGGCAATATCGCACTGCCAATACCGCTCTTCAAAATTAAATTTAATGAGCCCATCTTCATGCAATGATTTGAGGAATTGTGTGCTGAAAAATGGATTGCCTTGGGTTTTCTGATAAACGAGTTCTGTCAAAGGCAGAGCCAACGCTGTAGAACAAGCTAGAGTATCGGCTACTAAACTATTCACGTCGGCTCGATCGAGCGGAGCTAAGGTAATCGCATTCACCTTTGCTTCAGTTTTTTGAATATCTGCTAAGGTCAGCATCAAGGGATGTGCTGGAAACACTTCGTTATCTCGATAAGCTCCCATTAATAAGAGATAGCAGTTATCAGCAGCACTCATCAGCAGTTGCATTAATTTTAACGATGCTGAGTCTGCCCATTGCAAATCGTCCAAGAAAATAACTAAAGGATGTTCTTTTGTTGTGAATAATTGAATAAACTTTTCCAATAACAAATTGAAGCGATTTTGACCGGCACTGCCAGAAAGTTCTGGGGCTGGCGGTTGTGAGCCGATAATACGTTCGAGTTCGGGAATGACTTCAACGATCGCCCCAGCGCTATCGCCCAAAGCTGCCAAAATCTTCACCTTCCATTCTTCAATTTTAATATCTGTTTCTGACAGCAATTGTCCCATTAAATCGCGAAAAGCTTGGACAAATGCTGAAAAGGGAAGGGTGCGTTGAAATTGGTCAAATTTGCCTTTAATAAAGTAGCCTCGCTGTCTCACAATTGGTTTGTGAACTTCGTTGACAACAGCGGTTTTGCCAATGCCGGAGAAACCGGCAACCAGCATCATTTCGGTACTTCCCCCACTGACCCGCTCAAAGGCCGCTAGCAGGGAGAATACTTCCCTTTCTCTACCGTATAATTTTTCGGGGATAGAGAAGCGATCGCACACATCTCGCTCCCCTATTTTAAAGTTAGTCAGCGCCCCTGTCTCTTGCCACTGGGACAAACAAGTTTCCAAATCAAACTTGAGTCCGATCGCGCTTTGATACCGAGCTTCAGCATTCTTCGCCATCAGTTTGCTGACAATCTCAGACAGCACCAATGGAACACTCTGGTTGGTCGTTGAGGCTGGGATAGGTTGTTTGGCGAGGTGGCAGTGTACCAAATCCATTGGATCGTCTGTTTGAAATGGTAACTTTCCTGTTAGTAATTCGTAGAATGTTACTCCTACAGAGTAGAAATCTGTGCGGTAGTCAATACCCCTGTTCATCCGGCCAGTTTGTTCTGGAGATATGTAGGGTAAAGTGCCTTCGAGGACGTTAGGATTTTGAATTTCTTGGGTTTCGCGAGGAAGTAGGGAAGCGATGCTGAAGTCAATCAGCTTCACTTCTTTGCTGGTGGGGTTAATCAGAATGTTGGCGGGCTTGAGGTCTTTATGGATGACGTGGTGGCGATAAAGTCCGTCCAGGGCGTTGGCAATTTGAATGGCAATGGGAAGAAACTCGTTAACGGGCAAGCCTTCTAGAGGTTCGTTGCTATCGGATGCGAGACTAGCAAGGTAGTTACTTAAGGAAATTCCGCCAAAGTCTTCCATCACCAGAGCATAGTGGTTATGGTAAGTCTCCAGGCTGTATGCCTTAACACTGCCAGGGATATCTAAGTTTTTAGCAATGATGTACTGGTTGCGAAAATGAACCAGTTCGTTGAACCGGGGAAAGTCATTTCGCAGCAGTTTGATCGCGACTGGCTGCCCATTTTCCGAGCGAATGCCACGATAAACTACAGTTCGATTACCTGCGTATATTTGCTCGTTTATGTGATATCCTAGAAAAAGATTTGTGATGCTAGTCATACCTACGTATTCCTACTACTTCTATAAAGCCTGAAGTTTCTGAGAGTTGATATCTACTATTGTCGCTCTATCTGCTGTGCTATTCATTGTATTACATTTTTCTTAATATACTTTGTGGTTCAACTTATGAAAGCACGAGTTTAAAACAATACTTGAATTGTTTATGCAATAACTGTTTATACTTGAGTTAAGACTCAGTAGAAAATGAAGGAGGCTAAGGCTGATTGAACGACAGCAGTTTATAGAAGAGGAATTAAAGAGACTAATCAGGTACTTAAGAGTATTTTTGACACCGATGCTTGTATGCGATCGCCTATTAAGTTTTAATGTATAGTTTAGGTGATAATTTAATGTCATTAATACAATTCTGTCGGAGCGTAATTTAAAGTTGGAAGCATAGAAAATTGAGTTTGTGTGTCAGATTTGGGACAAATGAAGATTCATGGGATCGCCAGCCGAATTATTGGTCGAGAGGCCAGAACAAGCTGCCCCACTCTAATAAGTGAACCAGGCATTAAATGCCAAAGTTGATAAGTAGACTATGGAACTAGCCCAAGTCAATTATATTTTGCCACTCACATACTTACAATTACGAATTACCAATTACCCCTTTGATTGTTTCACTTCCAATACCTGCGCCAGTGAAACAAATTCTCCCACAAATTCTGCATAAAAGTATTGCTGCCCAAGCGCTGCGACTCCCAAACAGCAGCAGTTTGACCGTTAATTGCCGAAAAACTCGACCAAATATAAGGAAGTTCGGCGATCGCCTCCACCTTCATTCCGTGACGCACAGCCAAAGCGATCGCGTGAATCAACTCAGCAGCTTGCGGTCCCACAATACTCGCTCCCAAAATCTCCCCGTTGCGACGCCCGACAATCTTACAAAAACCAGTTGTATCCCCGGACATTTGAGCTTTTTCAACATTCTTGAAATATTCGCGACAAATAATGAGATCGTCTCCAAAACGGCGCCTTGCTTGCGCTTCAGTCAAGCCAACCCTCGCCAATTGCGGGTCAGAAAAAATCGCCCAAGGAATCCCGCGATAATCTATTTGAAACATCGGCAAAAACAAAGCATTTTTCACAGCAACCGCAGCTTCGCAATTAGCGATGTGAGGGAACGGATAACCCCCAGCAAGATCGCCGATCGCGTAAATGCGGCGATTAGTTGTTTGCAGCTTTTCATTTAAAATCACCCCCCGATCGCTGAATTTAACCCCAGCGGCTTCGAGATTTAACCATGCAAAATGATGCTGGCGGCCCGTGGCCAGAAAAATCTCCTCAGCTTCGATCGCCCTTGGCCCAGCTTGAATCCACTTCTTACCATCAATCACCCTCGCTTGAGTCACCTCAGTAGCAGTCAGAATTCGCACTCCCTCAGCTTCCATTGCAGCTTGAACCAAGCCAGCAGCCTCTCGGTCTTCTTTCGTCAAAATGTGCGAACCCTTCACCACAAGCGTAACAGTAACCCCTAATCGAGCAAAAGTTTGAGCCACTTCGACACCGCTGGGATCTGCGCCGATTACAGCCAAACTTTTAGGCAACTGTGGAAGTTTTGCTAATTCCCCGACAGTTTCCGAAGTAAAAAAGCCAGCAGACGAAAGTCCTTCTATATTGGGAATCGCCGGCAGAGTTGGACAAGCTAGCAAATAACAAAGCGATCGCAATTTTCGCCCGCCGACAACGAAAGCCAAATCCGGTTTCGCCACAAACTCGCCGCTGCCAAAAATAACATCGACACCGCGAGCAGCCAAAACGCCGAGATCATCAATTTCTGACAAATTAGAAACAACACCCTCGGCCCACTTGAGAACGCCGTCAAACCCTAATTTGATCGGCATAGAGGAATTAGCGACTTCCCAGCGAACCCCCAACTGCTGGCGGCCGATCTGCTGGGCAAAACGAGCAGCCTCCCTCAAAGTTTGGCTGTATCTCAAACCAAGGTCGATCGACTCTTTCCCCCCAGTCGGCAAATCTTGGGAATTACTTAGCGGTTCCACCAAAGCAACGCGAGCCGGGAAATTAGTTGCAGTCAAAGCAGCATAACGTCCGGCCGGAGTTCCACCAATAATCACTAAATCATAGTCAAGCATAAATAAAGAAGTCAGTAGTCAGTAGTCAATAGTCAGTAGTCAGCAGACTTGAATTGCTTTCCTTAGCTCTTAATTCTTGAAATTATCTGCATTTATCTGCGTTCATCTCCCTTGTATCTGCGGTTGACCGGCTGTATCAAAGATGTGCAGTCTTAAACTCACTGGCATTCATCTCACGCCAAATCTTTGATGCTGGCGTGAAATGAATTTCCTAGTTAACGACTAATCACATCCCTAAGTCCAGCAATCAGCTGCAGATTGTCCGTCCTGGAGCGCACAGCCACCCGAAAAAAACGATCGCCCAACTCAGGAAAACTCAAACAATCCCGAATCAAAATCCGGTGTCGTTCCAACAGACTTTTTTGAATAGAAGAAACCGACATAGACGACTCAACCAACAAGAAATTAGCCGCGCCTGGAAAAGGTTGCAAACCCGGTAAATTAGCCAAAGCCTCAAATAGCTCAAAGCGAGCAACAGGAAGCCAATCCCAAGTTTGCCGCTCAAAAGCAGCATCTCGAACCACAGCAGCAGCAGCAGCAGCAGCCAAAGCATTCACAGGCCAAGGATCGCGCTGCTGCTGCCAGCGGCGCAGAATATCGGGATGGGCGATCGCACAGCCCAAGCGCAGTCCCGGCAGAGAATAGAATTTAGTGAGCGATCGTAAAATCACCAAATTCGGAAACTCCTCAACAGCATCGATCAAAGTTTCCTGCTCAGAAGGCGGTAGAAAGTCCATAAAGGCCTCATCCACCACCACCATACCTAACTGCTTCACATAAGGCAAAATCGCCTCTCTCCCAAACAGTAAACCCGTAGGATTGTGCGGGTTGTTCAGAAGCAAACCTCTCTCGGCATCGAGAGCAAGAGGAACCGGGAGACGGAAAGAAGGGGAGACAAGGGAACGGTTAGAAACCGACAAATCATCCGTTACTAAGCGGCGAACAGGCTCCGCATCCAACAATTGGAGATCCAAAGGACATTTGAGCACCTTCGCCCCGAAAGCCGAAAGAGCCCGCCAGTAATCGCCAAAAGCCGGAGTCACCAAATAAGTCGCCGGAAGCTTCGACAAATCCCAAGCCGCCCAAGTCAACAATTCCGCCGAACCATTCCCCGGCAAAATCCAATCCGGGTCAACATTCAAAGCCTCACCCAAAGCAGTCCTGAGCTCTCCATAATCCGGGTCTGGGTAAGCCGTAAGACTGCTCAAGTGTGATTGAATCGCATCCAGGGCCGACTCAGGAGGGCCCAAAGGACTGATACTGGCAGAAAAATCCAGAATAGCAGAGGCAGGGCAGCCTGCCAGTGCGGCTGCCCAAGCTAAATTCCCACCGTGTACAGGTCTAATCAAGACTCAGTTCGCCAGCTATTCCGCGTTTTTCGGGGGTGCAACTCTGTCCTTAAACAACTTCCCTGCGGAAAATGCAGGAACTCTGGTTGCCGGGATTTCCATCTTGTCGCCAGTTTTGGGATTGCGACCCTCGCGGGCCTTGCGTTCCCGCGACTCAAACGAGCCAAAACCGACCAGCGTCACCTTGTCGCCATCGGAGACAGCTTCCATGATTGCTTCAAGGGCGGCACTCAAAACAGCATCTGCCTGTTTTTTCGTCACGCTAGCCTTTTCCGCGACTGCATCAACCAATTCACCTTTGTTCATTGCGAACTCCTTCTGGATTTGCAAAATTACGTTAAACAGAGTTAGTTCAACTATTAGCCGTGAGCGATCAACTGGATTGAGGTGTGGATTGGGAGGTTTGGGTGGTTCCCTATTGCTCCCGTCCGCTTCCTCGAATCACAACTCCTGCTGAATACTAATTACCCTAGGGTAATTGGTCAGAAAAGGAATTTTTGTTTCTAAGTGCTGAAAACCCCACAGCATCTAATTTTCACTGCATTATTCTAAAGTCTTGCCGACCGTTATGGATCGGTGGAACCTTTAATTTATATGGAACTTGCTAATTTTTTTTAATTAATCCCAAAATTTAGGTAAAAAAATACCACCTTGGAGAGAAGATTTGTCGCCTCGGTGGATTTGAAAGCCTAAAGAAATAAGAAATAGAAGGAATAAAATGTAATTTGTCAAGGGCTAAAGGAAAAGTTTTTTCCTTCTTTCTTCTTTCTTTCCCCTCTTTCTTTCGCCAGCGGGGCAGGGCTGTTTCATTCTCTCTAAACCCGCCAGGGGCTGAAGTCCCTGTCTCATAGCAGAAGTCGTCTTTAGACGACTGAAAGAGTGATTTATCAATAGTCCGGACAGTTTTCAAGCACTAACGGTAGAATGAGGGTTTCAGCCTTCTCAGCGAGATCTAATGCTAACGGTAGAATGAGGGTTTCAGCCTCTGTCTCAAAAACTGTCCGGAGTATTGATTTATACTCCTCTTGCATAGGACTAATGAGTTCTTTAGTCCTATGCAAGAGGACTTTAGCTTTGAAGCAGGGGTTGAAACCCCTGTCGGACTGTCGAGTTCAGGGGAAAGAGGGTGGAAAGTTGACAGCAAGGCATTTTTCCTTCGTTCCTACTGTCTCGGCTGGACGGGCTGGCTGCGCTGCAACAGTTGGCGGGCGTCGGGACTGATGTTGTTTTGGTAGCCAAAGTTCGATCGATCGCTATCATCCAAAATCTGCGGTGTCAGCAATACAATCAACTCCGCTCGCTGGTTAGCCTTATTGGTACTCCTGAACAGCGAACCGATAATCGGCAAATCTCCCAAAATCGGAATCTTGTTCGCTGTAATCCGTTCTTCGTCGCGGATAATCCCCGAAACAATCAAAGTCTGACCGTCCCGCAGGCGAATTAGCCCCGATTGCAACGATCGCTCGCCCAGCAGCCTGATAGTATTGGTGTTCGGGCCCGTGCTTAGGTTTTGAGTGGTGCCCGGTGTCCTGATAATCGGATTCACCCGCAGAGACACAAAGCCGTTGTCGTCAATCCGGTCGATCGCCACCCCCAACTGCAAACCCGCCCTGTCTTTGACAGCCGTCACCGTTGTGGTAGTTGTATTTCCGGTAGTCTGGGTGTCGGACGTGATGTTACTGATCACCTCATCAGTAATATTCACATTCGCCGTTTCTCCTTCTTGAACCACCAAAGTTGGATCGGTCAGGATTTTGGCATTCTGGCTCTGAATAGTTGCCCGCAACGCAGACAGGAACCTCCTTGGATACTGGAACGCCGGGAACAGGGCGAACTCTGCAGTTCCGGAGCCTGTCGTCGAGCCTGGCTCGTAATCCGTAATTCCCACTCGCGTGGGGTCATTAGTAACTGGGGCTGTCGGCTGGAGGAACACACCTTTGGCGGGACCTTCGAGACCTTGACCTGTAAATGGCACGATACGCCGCCCGTTCGCATCGTAGAAAGGCTCCAGCTCTCCTAAAGGGTTGCCGATGATCGGCCGACCGGTCAAGCTCTGATCGAGCTGCGTTGTATTGGGCGGATTGATGCCGCCAAAATTGAGACTTGCCGCCCCATTGTCATTGACGAAGAAATTGTTATTAATCCCGAAAGAGAAACTGCTGCTGGTGTTGTTGTTTCCCAACAAGTTGATATCGATCACCTTGACGTTGACTGCAACTTGACGGCGGCGCAAATCTAGCTGTGTCAAGAAAGCCACAGCCATGTCAACTTTGCGCGGGTCTCCCACTAAAGTGATGGAATTGAGCCGAGAATCCGCCAGCACCGACAGTCCCCTCAGTAAGAGCGGCCCGGTGCCTTCCCTAGCGCCGATCGCCTTAATGTCCGGTTCCCTAATTTCCACATCCCGCGCCGCATTTCCCTGGCCCACGCTTTGAATCGTCACCCGAGTAATCGGCAGTTGAGTTTCCGCACCTTGAGCGCTCAAAAAGTTAGCTGCATCCGTAGAGCGAACTTGATTGAGCCGGAGAGTCCGAATGATAATATTGCGCGAGTCGATCGGCAAGCTAGTCCCTACAAAAATCGTCCGCCCCTGACGGTTAGCTTGCAGCCCGCTGAGCCGCAGCACGTAATTAAAGACATCTTGCACCGACTCGTTTTCGATGTCCAAAGAAATCTTGGGCCCTTCATCTGAGCCGGAGGCTCCCGGCTGACCAGGCACTGCGGGCTGGCCCGGTTGAGCGGGGGCACCGCCACCTGTAAAAGCAATGTTCAATCCAGCAGCGCGGGCCAGCAGAGCCAAAACGTCCCGGACTGGGGCATCCCGCAGCACCAAGCGGGGGATGCGTTCTCCCGAACTCAGTTCAATATTTCCCGCGCCGGGGGCTATGTTGGACACCGCGATATCTCCCAAGGGCGGCGCAACTGCCCGTGGCTGGAAAGGCGCCGCCTGATTTGTCTGGGATTGAATTTCGCTGGGGAGGGGCGGGCGATCGTTTCTGGTAACAGTAACTTCGGGATTTGGCAGCAGCACGCCTGGGTTTTGCGACGTGCGGACTTGGGGAGCCTGCCGGGGAGCTGTTTGGCTCAGTGGCAGTCCCGGAGGCGGCGGGGGTACAGTTTGGGCAGACTGTGCTGTACCGCCCTCTCCGGCTACACTGAGGACGATGCTTTGGCCTTGTCCCGGCACAATTTGTCCGTTGGGAACTCCGTTGGTGCCGGCTACCACAACGCGGATGCTGTTAGCCTCTACCTGGCTGATTTCTACGGAAGAAATCCCTGGAGCGGGGTTATCTTGACGGAAGCTGTTGCCTTGTGGCAAGCGAAGCTGGGTGTTAACAATTGTGGCTTGGTAAGTATTGCCGTTATTGATGGCGAAAACTTGCGGGCGATCGCCCTTTTCTGTCGCCAGCACAATATTTACGCCATTATTGCCTTGACTTACTTGCACTCCTGTGACTTGAGTGGGCGCTGCCCAGACGGGGGCTTGGGCGATCGCAACTCCTGCAACGCTGCATAAGAGTCCTCCACTTAACCGTAGATGCTGTTTCACGTTCTCTCCTCCACTACACTTTGTTATTTTTTGTTCGCAGTCTTTTGTCGCTAGCTGCTAAACTCACTAAAATATTCTCGCTTCGAGCCTTTTTAAACGAAGAAGTTATGCCCTTTTCGATTTTAGATTTTCGATTGGGAATAACAGATGACATAGGGGTTAGAAGCTATCCTACAGCAATCCTCGCATCATTTGTGTATTTCTTACTCCCTCCCCTTTGTAAGGGGAGGGTTGGGGTGGGGTAAAAAAATTACGACTCCTGCAAAAATTGCTATACAGTTCCATTACTTTTTGAAACTGGTATTAGAAGAAATTAGGTTTTAGAGCAAATTGTTGATTGCCATATAAAAAGAACTATTTAATGGCATTCATATTTTTTGACTTCTACCTTCAATCATCCAATTTCAACCTTCTGCCTTCTGCCTTCTTGTGAAAGAGCGAGTTGGGAACAATAGCTAATATCTATCCGCCCAACTACCGCTACTTAGCAGCAGGACTTGGAGCCGGAGTTGGCGCTTTTTCTTCTTGCTTTAACGGCAGCAGTGCGTGCAAGTCAAAAGCAGTTTTAATTTTAGTTGGCGGCTGCTCCACAGGGACTATTTTTCCTTTCAAAAAGTCAACTTCAATGGGCTGATTTGATGCTAGCAATTCAGATTTCAAATTCCTCACTACCAACAGCGACTGCATCAACTCCAAGTTACGCATAAAATTGCGGGTTTGAGCGAAAGTGCCTTCAAACTCTACCTTAAATTTTTTGCGTCTGAGCTTGCCAGCCAGGGAGGGCCCGAAGGAAGTATCGGCGAGAATATCAGGGTCTGGAGCTCCCGGCGCGGCGGTTGCTGCCGCTGGGGGCATATCCGGCTCAAATTTGGTAATTTTAGCCTTGAGGTCATCTCCTTGCACGCCGGCATTGATTCTATTAACCAGTTGCGTCATGTCAAGCAAAAGCGTGTTGGCGCTGGCGTCGCTGGCAAACATTGCCGTCACGTTTGCCCGACGCTGTTTTGCTTCTTCTTGCTTGGCTTCTGCTTCTGCCTTTTTTTGAATTTGAGTTTTCAATTGCAGTTGCGTTTGCTTGCTTTCGCTAAGTTTTTGCTGGAATTCGCCGCTTTTTTGGAATTCCGGAAGTACGAACTGGTAGCCGAGGCCGCCAGCGAGTAGGAGGCCGAGAACCGCGATGCCGATTGCTTGGACTTGGGGTGTCAGCTTAATGCCGAATATTTCCTGAGCCCCTGTCTCTTCTGCTTGTGCGCCGCTGGGAATAAACTGATTTGCTGTCATTGTTTTTTCACCTCTGGTTTTTGTGGTTCTAGCACTCCTTTTTCTTGAAGTGTTTCTATCCGTATTGCTAGCCCGTCTGCTTGCTTGCTGCGGAGCTCGGGGAGCAACTCGGAGGCTCCGGTCGGGCTGAGCGTCGTTTCAATTTTATATTCCACTACCGGTCGCAGTTTGGGAAGTTCTGGTGGTGCTGCGTTTTGGTTGCGTACTTGTAATTGTACGGGGTTGTTTTTTAAGGTGGCCGCTATCAGTTTGGTATCGGTGTTAAGGAAGAAAGGAGAGCGCTGGACTAGCAGCATAAAGTCGTTAACTTGAGCAAAGGTACTGGCTATCCCTGAAATTTGTACTTTTGCTGCCTGCTGCGGGACGACGGGAGGGGGAGCTGCAGCCGGGGTAGGGCTGGCTGGAGACGGACTCGCTCCTGGGGACGGGCTGGCTGCGGGGGTGGCTGCAGGGGGTGGGGGTGCTGCTGCAACGGGGGAGGGACTGGGGTCGATTTGCTCGATTTTGCCAATTTGCACTCCCGCCGGAGTGCGGGCGCTGAGGTCTTGCAGCATCGCTGACCAAGGTTTAATTTGGTCGAATACTCCGGCTAATGCTTTGTATTCGGCGGTAACTTGGTCGGTTTCGGCGTTGATGGCTTTGATGGTGCTGGCTTGAGTGTTTAACGTTACCAGTTCTTGGTCGATGGTTGCTTGTTGTTGGGCCAACTTGTTATTTTCGTTAGTCGCCCACCACCAGGCGCCCAGGACGGCGGCGTTGACCCCGAAGGCAAACAGCACCGCCCCATATATGGGCAGTTGGTCTTTGGCTCCACCGGAACTTTTTTTAGCTGGGCTTTTGGTTGCAACTGGTTTGTAGTCCGGACGGTCGTTGAGAAAATTAATATCTAGGCTGTACATGGCTTCACTCGATTTTATAGCAGAAGGAAGAAGGCAGAAGGCACAAGGTAGAAGGTAAAAGACACAAGGAAGAAGGAAAAACTGATTTACCGCTTATGTTTGAGCAATTAAGAATGTCCTAACAGTCTTGGCTGTTGCTATAGATTTAAATTTGAAACTTGAGATTTTAGACAGAACCCAAGATTGCTGGTACAAGTGAAGGATTTATTTAGGGAAGAAAGAAACAACTTTTTGCCTTCTACTGAAAGAAGGGGCTGCTTCTACTTCAGATATATTCTACCTTTTACCTTCTACCTTCTACCTCCAATATTTTACCTTCTACTTTCTACCTTCTTCTTTTGGAAGGGATTTTTACCTAAAATTCTCAAATGGGTTTTTCTCTCATCTAAAACTGTTAGGTCACATAACCTCCCTTAGTCCTAAACCTAGCGCGACTCCTAAACCTGCTCGCTGTTCAGGGGTAATTTCTTGGCTGATTTCGAGTCCTAGGGTTTCGATGGGATCGACTTGAGATGCGGGCAAGCTTAATCTTTGCATAAAAAATTCGTCTAGTTTGCCGATCGCAGCTCCAGGGCCTGCTAGCAGCAGTTGCGCTACCTCTAGTTCTTCGCTCTGGTTGAGGTAAAAGTCTACTGAGCGGCGCAGTTCGTCTGCTAGTTCTCCCAATACTTTTATCATCGCATTTGTTCCCGGATTGGCGTCTCCCGATGCGCCCATTGTATCTGTGACGGGCAGGGTCATGCCTTGCAGTTCGCTGGTGTCTCTGGTTGGCGGCAGGTTCATGGCTTGGTTGAGGGCGGTCTGGATTTGGTAGGTGCCGATCGGGATGGTACGGTTGAACTGAGGTATACCGTCCACTACTATAGCTAACTCGGTGCTGTCAAATTCTATGGCGGTGAGAACTGCTGCTTCTTGGGAGGAAAATTGTTGCAGTTGTTCTTTGAGGGTGCGGATTAGAGCAAAACTGGTTACTTCTAGTACGTCTATAATCAGTCCGGCTTCTTTGAAGGTTTCGATGTATGTGTCGGTAACTTCTCTGCGGGTTGCTACTAACACGACTTGTACTTTTTCTACTCCATCGTCATCTACAAATAGGCCTATTTTTTGATAGTCTACGTCCGCGTCTTCTCTGGGAAACGGCAAGTACAGTCCTGCTTCTGCGTTCATGTAATCCCGCAGTTCTTCTTCGTTGAGTTCTGCAGGAACTGGGATGAGGCGGATGACGGCTTCGCGACCGGGAATGGCTGTGGCTACTCGCTTGGCTTTGATTTTGTTGTCGGCGAGGACGGTACGTATTAGTTCTGCCATTCCCGGCGGATCGACTATTTGTCCTTCTTGTACTATGTCTTCTGGAACTTCTATTGAGGCTAGGATGCCTAATTTTAATGCCTGAGCTTTCTTTTCGAGCTGAATGATGTTGATGCGGTCTGGGGCTATTTCAATCCCGATTCCTGGCTGGCGTTGGGAAAGTAGACCTTTGAAAAAGTTAACCATGTGATTGGGTCGCCGGTAATTGCTATTTTTTTCTTTTGTTGTTGGCCAGCCTGATTCAGCGAGTCCGGTGTTGGAGGGTTGGTTTCCAACTGCCGAAAGAGTGCTGTAATCTCGGTATCCCGCCGTAGCTACGCAGCTCCGTCTGTGTTGCGCGATCGCTAGTTCCGATTTTATGCTATCCAATTTACTTGACAATAGCTATTCTGCTGCGAATGTCAATAAATTCCAGCTCGATCGGCCGAAAACCTGCTGATTCTGCACAAAAACAGATTATCTCGCTCCTGGGCCCAGGTACAAAACTCTGTTACTGACTCGATCGCGCTTGATTCGGGCGATTCCCTACCCTACCCTACGGGAACCCCTACGGGGAACGGGAAACCCTGCGGGGAAAGGGATAGCTTCGTTTCACGCTTTGTTATCTAACGGTTCCCATAACTCTCAAATTTTATTCTATGAAACGTAAATCTTGGCAACTGTTTGCTGTTTTTGGACTGGTAGGGCTGCTGCTGGCTGCGGTGGTGAGTTGTGGCAAGCCGGCTGTTAATTCCCAGGCAAATAATACGCAGGAAATCGAGTTCTGGACTATGCAGCTTCAACCTCAGTTTACTGAGTATTTCAACAAGACGATTGCCGGTTTTGAAGCGGAAAATCCGGGGGTGAAGGTGCGTTGGGTGGACGTTCCTTGGTCGGCGATGGAAAGCAAGATTTTGGGGGCTGTTTCGGCGAAAACAGCGCCGGATGTGGTGAACCTAAATCCCGATTTTGCTTCGCTTTTGGCGGGACGCAATGCTTGGCTGGATTTGGATTCTCGGATTCCGCAGCAAGTTCGATCGACCTATCTGCCAAATATCTGGAAAGCTGGCGTACTCGACGGCAAGAGTTTTGGCATTCCTTGGTATCTCACGACTGGGGTGACAATTTACAATACGGAGTTGTTGAAGAAGGCGGGAATTGCTAAGCCTCCCGCTACCTATGCCGAGTTGGCACAGGTGGCGAAGCAGGTGAAGGAAAAGACTGGTAAGTTTGCTTTTTTTGTGACTTTTGTGCCGGAAGATTCGGCCGAGGTTTTGCAATCTTTCGTGCAGATGGGTGTGCCTTTGATTGACGCTAAAGGCAAGGCGGCTTTTAATACTGCTAAGGGCAAAGCTGTTTTTCAGTATTGGGTGGATTTGTACAAGGGTGGACTTTTGCCGCAGGATGTTTTGGTGCAGGGACATCGCAGGGCGATCGAGCTTTATCAAGCTGGAGAAACTTCTTTGTTGGCTTCTGGGCCTCAGTTTTTGAAGGCGATTTCTGAGAATGCTCCGAGTATTGGTGCTGTTTCGGCTGCTGCGCCTCAAATTACGGGGGAAACAGGGAAGAAGACTGTGGCGGTGATGAATTTGGTTGTACCCCGCGACAGCAAGCGCCCTGATGATGCTGTCAAGTTTGCTTTGTACGTGACTAATTCTCAAAATCAGTTGGCTTTTGCTAAGGCTGCTAATGTTTTGCCTTCTACGGTTGAGGCTTTAAAGGACGATTATTTTAAGAGCGTTCCGACTGATGCTCCGGCTGCCGATCGAGCTCGGATTGTTAGTGCTTCTGGGTTGAGTTCCGCCGAGCTATTAATTCCGCCTCTCAAGGATGTTAAAAAGTTGCAAAAGGCGATTTATGACAATTTGCAGGCGGCAATGTTGGATGAGAAATCGGTAGAACAGGCTGTGGCTGATGCGGCTAAGGCTTGGGACCAAAGGTAGTTTTGAATTGCAGGGGCGGGATTTTATTTGCTCTTGCCCCTTGCGTTTTTCTGCCACTTGACGTATTATTAAATAATCGGAATGTGTGTCGTCATATATAAAAATCTATAAGCTTTTAAGTTATTACCGAATGATGAAATTACCCTCTCTTCACCCGGCGGAGTCGGAGGAGAACTCTGGATAAGTCAATCGCAACTATTTTAGAGATAAATGTTTGTTGATAAGAACGATCGCTCATCCCAGAAACCGACTTTATTTATCCTGTGCGATCGCCTTTCTCCATTCAGATTGATTGCTGATTTGTAGGAATATAGCCTGAATTCCTCAAATATTCATAAATTTGACTTGTGTTAAAATCAAAGCTCAGATCGAAATAGGATAAAATTCTTATGCCAGCGATGACACTCAAAGATTTAAACCAAGTTCAAACCCTGTTTTCCGAAGCGGGTTTAGATTACAAAATTGAACTAGAAGACGGGAGACTTTCAATTGTGGGGCCATCAGACATCGTATCCAGTGAAATCAGCAGTATTTTGATTCGCTTACTAGGTAACTGGGTTTATCCCCGTCGCTTGGGGAGAGTCTTTGACTCTGCAGGCGGTTTCATCATGCCGGATACGAATGTCAAAGCACCGGATGTTTCTTTTGTGCGCGCCGCCCGCTTGCGCCAAAGTCCGCGTTATTTTGGAGAACTTGTCCCCGATTTGGTGGTTGAGATTAAATCTCAGAGCGATCGCATTAAGCTTATAGAAACCAAGGTTTTGAAGTTTATAGAATTGGGTGCGATCGTCGGAATTCTGATAGATCCTGATGAAGAAACAGTAACTATTTATCGCTCTACAGGTGAACCGACTGTTTTAGGAAATGGCGATATCTTAACAGTAGCAGAACTTTTTCCCGGTTGGGAATTGCCAGTTTCGGAATTGTGGCCTCCTATCTTTACTGAGGAAGAAACACAATGCTGATGCGTTTAAGCTTGGGATTGTTGTTGTTGCAGAAAATAGCCGATTAGATAAAGGGAACCGCAAAGGATTGTTAGGTTGTCACCTGTAACAGCAGCATCTAAAGCTGTTGTTAAGTCGGAGAAGGCTTGACAGAGAGTTAATTCGGGGCAGATAATTTGAGCTAGAGTGGCTAGTTCTGCGGGGGATGATGAGTTGTGATCGGGTACGGGTACTAGGTAAAGTCGATCGCCCTTTTTGAGTAATGCTTTCAAAATATCATCGCAGTCTTTAGTCGCAAGAATCCCAATTACCCAGTTAATCGGTTGGGAACTGTTAATATTATCGACATATTCGCGCAGTGCGATCGCTGCGGCGGGGTTGTGCGCGCCGTCAATTAATATATTGCGGTTTTTCCAAGTTGTCTGCTGGAGTCTTCCGGGCCATTGGGTTTTGGCGATACCGTTTTCGATGGCGGTTGGGGATATTTGCCATCCTTGGTTTTGGAGAGTTTGCAAAGTGGCGATCGCAATTGCTGAATTCATTAGTTGAATTTTTCCCAGCAGCGGCAATTGATATTTTATTTTAACCGCATTTTGATTTAACTGATATTCTGCGAATCCTTGTCCTAAATCTACTGCTGGTTTTACCCAAGTCGCCGGACAGTCTAATTCTTGAATGCGTTTTTCTACTACTATTCTAGCTGATTCTGGCAATTCTCCGATAACTGCCGGACATTTTGCTTTAAGAATTCCCGCTTTTTCCCCAGCAATATCTGCGACGGTGGGGCCGAGTATTTGCCAGTGTTCGAGACTGATAGAAGTAATGACGCTAGCGAGAGGTGTTTCGCAAACGTTAGTCGCGTCTAATCTTCCTCCTAATCCAGTTTCTATGACTGCTATATCTGCTTTTTGTTCGGCGAAATACCGCCAAGCTGCGGCGGTGATTATTTCAAATTGAGTGGGTGTTTCGGTGTTGTTTTCGGTGGCGGCGACAACTCGTTCTAGACACTGTTGCAATGCTGTTGGGGAAATCGGTTTTTGGTTGATGCAAATTCTTTCTGTCCAATCGATTAGGTGCGGGGATGTGTAGCGCCCGACTCGATAGCCTGCTTCTGTTAGTACGGAAGAGAGATAAGCGCAAACGGAACCTTTGCCATTGGTGCCTGCAATGTGGATAATGGGTACTTTTTGGTGGGGGTTATCTAGTTTTTCTAGAAGTTGTTTGATTCTTTCTAGGCCGAGGTGGATGCCGAAGTGTTGGTAAGATTGGAGGATGGATTCTGCATTCATTGAGGATGATAAATTCTGTTTGTGTGTGAATTATATTTTTTTATTAACCGCAGAGGGTGCAGAGTGAGAGAAGAAAGAAATAGATATCTAAGAAAAGAGAGGTTTATAATTGATTTATTGTATTTATTGCGGGCGAAAAAAGGTGGCTTTTGATATTATTTCTCTGTTTTCTGGTTGTGGGGGGTTGGATTTGGGTTTTCGCTTAGCTGGGTTTAATCCGGTTTGGGCGAATGAATATGATAAGTCTATTTGGGATACGTATAATTACAATCATCCTGAAACTATTTTAGATCGCAGAGATATCAGAAAAATTAAATCTGATGAAATTCCCAACTGTATTGGGATAATCGGCGGGCCTCCTTGTCAAAGTTGGAGTGAAGCCGGGGCGAAACGCGGAATTGATGACAGTCGGGGTCAACTTTTCTGGGAGTATATCAGAATTGTGCGGGACAAGCAGCCTTTGTTTTTTTTAGCTGAGAATGTTAGCGGTATCTTGGCCCCCAGAAACAAGGATGCTTTTACTTATATATTATCGCAGTTTGAGGACATCGGGTATCGGGTTTCGTACAAGTTGGTGAATGCTAGAAATTTTGGGGTTCCGCAAGATAGGCAAAGGGTGATTGTTGTTGGCTATCGGGAAACTCTGGGTTTTGGTTTTGAGTTTCCCGAACCTGGAACCGAGGTTTTGACGCTGAAAGATGCGATTTTTGATTTGCAGGCGATCGCGCCTATATCAGTTAATGGTAAATTAGATAATTATCACGATTCTGTCCCAAATCACGAATGTGCGGATTTGGGGTTTTCCAGCCTTTATATGTCGCGCAATCGAGTTAGAAGTTGGTCAGAACCTTCGTTTACAATTCAGGCAAGCGGCAGACACGCGCCTCTCCATCCTCAAGCTAGTAAAATGATTTTGGTTGGCAAAGACAAGCGCATTTTTGACCCCAATTCGCCTCAGCCTTACCGTCGGCTTTCTGTGCGAGAGTGCGCGAGAGTTCAGACTTTCCCGGATGAGTTTATTTTTAAGTACAAGTATATTGCTGATGGATACAAAATGGTCGGCAATGCTGTTCCTGTTAATTTGGCTAGAGTTTTGGCAAGTAAGATTTTTAAGGATATTGTCATAGGGTATATGGCATTAGTCTCAACTTAAGCCCACCATCTACCAGTCACTAGGAAATGAATTCCGCGGTTTTTTTAGCGAAAGTTCTCCCTATGAAAACTAATCTCAAATCCCTGGACCTCAGAAGTATTCATCTCTCTCTTCTCTGCCTCTGTGTCCTCTGCAGTTTAATCATTCCCAATTATCTGTCATTTAAATTTTGTTAACTGACCGAGATTGTGCTGTATCGCATTTGTCCCGCGAATATGAGATAGGGGAGAACCTCCGTACAGAAAGCTGTTTAAGCTAACTTGATAATTTTGCTGAACGGCTAAATCCAGCCACAAATTGTTAATAGCATCTCCCGGCTTGTAGCCGGGAATGTTGTGCTGATAGTAAGGAAAACTGTCTATACAAGTATTGAAAAAGTTTTTGCGCCCGCAATGCTTTAAATACTGATATCGCGGCTTAAATTCAGTTTGATTTTCCAATACTGTATATATAGTATCTGCGAGAGATTCTGGGTCAAATTTGGCGTAAAGACCCGCACCTTCGGGGAAAACAGGCGATTTGCCTCTGGCGTATTGGTTGAATTCTTCAAAACAAATTACTGGTACGTTGCAACTCATGGCTTCGGTAATTCCCCGGTTTTTTCCTTCGAGGAGGGAACCGAGGACGAATGCTTGGGCTCGCGAATAATATGTGGGGATTTCGCTGTAGTAGTCAACTCTCGGCACTAAGTTAATGTAGTCGGAGGGATTGGTTAAAATTTCTTCGACTTGTTGCCATTCTTCTAAGGCGTACTGGTCGAGAGTTTTCAGGTTGCTAGCATCAAATTCGTGGCCGGTGACTACAGTTAATTTAATCGGTTTTTGCGGATATTTTTGGCGGTAAATTTTTAAGGCTTTGGCTATAATTGGCAAATTTTTTTCTTCGGAAATTCGGGAGACGGCTAGCAAGTCTATGTCTTTGGCGGGGACGTTGCGCGGGGAAATTAAGTATTCGTTGATGAAGTCGGTGTCTTGCAGTGGTATGATTGGTTTGTGGGCGCGATCGGGATAAGTTTTGCGAAACCATTTATCCCGCTGCGGGTTTTTGTATAAACTGGAGTAGGCGTCAGCTATGGGGGCCCAGGAGTAGGAGATTCCGGGCGAATAGGCGAAGGATAAAAATACTGAGGAAAGTTGGGGAAATAGTTTGTTGATGAGTTCGACTGCTTCGCTGAAATAAATTCCTTTGATGAAACGCCCTTCGTAAAACAGTGGGGGAAGCAAGACGTAGAAACTGACGGTATCGAAGCGGTGGGGTTGGTCTTCAAATATCTCCCAGCTAAAGGCGTCTAAGTCTGCATAAATTTCGGCGATTGGTTTGTTGATGTGGGGGTTGCGTAAATATGGCTTTTGTCGATCGTAGTTTCCGCGTACCATATAATTCTGAGTGTGAGTATCTAGCTTTTTTTATTTAACCGCAGAGGGCGCAGAGGAGAAGAGAAGAGAGATATTCACAAGTCATCTAAGGGTTGTTCTAGCGATTCATTGTCGCCAATTGTGAGGGCGAGTTGGTAGATTTGGCGGCGGGGGAGAGATGTTTGTTGCGCTAGTTGGCGGCTGGCTTGGGAACGACTTATGCCTTCTGCAATTAATGTTTGCAATTCTGCTTTGATGGCGTCTTCGGAAAATATTGGGGCTGCTGTTTGGATGCCGGCAATTACGAGGGTAAATTCTCCCTGGGGTTCGCGATTGGTGTAAAGTGCGATCGCACTTTCCATACTACCACGCCAAAACTCTTCGTGCATTTTAGTTAACTCTCTCGCCAGCACAATCTGTCTGTCGCTTCCCAAAGTAGTTGCTAAATCTTGTAAAGTTTGCCGCAATCGGTGGGGAGATTCGTATAATATTATAGTGCGGGATTCTATTTGCAAAGCTTCTAAACTCTGTTGGCGTTCTTGACCTTTCACGGGTAAGAAACCTTCAAATACAAATCTTTCTGTGGGTAATCCTGATGCAGTTATACCAACAATGCAAGCGGTCGGGCCGGGAATCGGAATAATGTTAATATTAGCATCGGCGCAAGCTTTGACTAACTCGGAACCGGGGTCAGAAATTCCCGGCATTCCGGCATCGGTGACGAGGGCCATATCTTTGCCTAAAAGCAGTTTGTCGATGAGTTCGGGCACTCGTTGGTGTTGGTTGTGTTCGTGATAGCTGATTTGGGGCGTTTTGATTTGGAAATGGTGCAAAAGTTTGCCTGTATGGCGGGTATCTTCGGCGGCGATGAAGTCTACTGTTTGTAAAATTCGGATGGCGCGAAATGTCATGTCTTCGAGGTTGCCGATCGGGGTTCCTACGATGTAAAGTGTTCCTGTATTGGGATTTGCTTGCATTTTAAGAGTGGGATTTTTTAACCGCAGATGAACGCGGATTAACGCCGATATGAAAACGGGATTATTTTTGGGATTGGCAACTTTAGATTTAGTTTATTTGACCGAGAAGCCTCCGGGTGAAAATCAGAAAGTTGTTGCTTCTGATTGTACCATTGCTGCGGGCGGGCCCGCGGCCAATGCTGCGGTCACTTTTAGCTATTTGGGGAATGCGGCGGTATGGGCTGGTGTTTTGGGCACTCACGCGATCGCCCAATTAATTCGTGCAGACTTAGCGGAGTATAATATCAGGATAATCGATTTGGAACCCGGGCGATCGCACTCGCCGCCAGTGTCCTCGATTATTGTAACTGAAGCAACGGGCGATCGATCGGTAATTTCCATCAATGCTACGAAATCGCAAGTTGACAGTCAAACAATTAACCATGATAGTTTAACATCAGTTAATATTGTACTGGTAGACGGGCATCAAATCGCAGCCAGCAAACAAATTGCTCAACTTGCAAAGTCAAAAAACATTCCCCTTGTCCTCGACGGTGGCAGTTGGAAACCCGGATTAGAGGAAATATTGCCTTTTATAGAATGGGCCGTATGTTCGGATAACTTTCATCCGCCAGACTGCGACAATTCAGAACAAGTCTTTGCTTACCTGTCAGCGGCAGGAATTTCCCATATTGCCATCACTCGCGGCGAAAAATCAATTTTATACCTCAGCAATGACAGTTATGGCAGTATAGAAGTACCTCAACTTCAAGCCGCAGACACTTTAGGCGCTGGCGACATCTTTCACGGGGCTTTCTGTCACTACATATTGCAAAATAACTTTACCGATACTCTCACTGCAGCAGCTAAAATAGCTTCCCATTCCTGCAAAAGTTTCGGAACTCGTGCTTGGATGAATAAGGCTTAATTTTAAATAAAAATTAACCAAACTATCCGGTTAAAACCGCTCAAAGCTAGAAAAATTGAACTGGCAGCACTTGTTGAGTTAAAATCCTGACAGCAAGTTCGACAAAATTGGTGAACTTACCTCTTCTCTTCCTTCGCGGCATTAGCGCCTTCGCGGTTCGTTAACAAAATTGCTATATTAGTAAGACAAGTTAAAGTCACACAAAACACTCCCAAAACAACATACCCGAATCATGTCTGACACCCAACCCCTAACTATCACCCTTCCCCCTTTGCGGATTACCCTCACAGAACAACAGCAAGTTAACCTAGAATGGCTGACACAAAACTTGCCCAATCTACTCACTCCAAGCAAACAAGAAATTCCCGACAATATGAAACAGTGGGTGGCGGCTAATAAATTATTAAATAAACCCGACGAAGAAATCATTCAAGCCCTAGTAAATACCGGCATAAATGCGGAAACAGCCACCGCAGAAGTGAGGGAAATTTCCTCTCATCCCTACTTTCAAGCAGGAAGCCATTACGTCCAGTTATTGCAGAAATTAGAATCCCATCTCAGGATTAACAATCAATTAGCTGCATTGTCTTCCAAGTTTGGCACAATCGAACGCAAAAGCAGCCTTTCTAGAGAGTATTTTCTCGAAAATTACTACGCCAAAAATACCCCAGTAATTATTACCAATATTATGCACAACTGGAAAGCGTTGCAGTTGTGGACGCCGGAATATTTGCAGCAAAAATACGGCGATGCAGAGGTACAAATTCAAGCTAACCGCAACTCAGACCCGAATTACGAAATTAAGATAGAAAATCACAAGAAAATTGTTTTGTTCCGCAAATATGTAGAGATGGTAGTCAAGGGCGGACCTAGCAACGACTACTACATGGTTGCTAACAACAAAACTCTGGAAAGAGAGGAATTTAAGCCCCTATTCGACGACATTGAAATTTTCCCAGAATATCTAAATCCCACGGATACAAAAGGCAGAGTTTTCTTTTGGTTCGGTCCGAAAGGCACGATTACACCGCTGCACCATGACCCAGTTAATTTAATTTTAGCTCAAGTGTCTGGTCGCAAACTAATTAAATTGATTTCTCCGCAACAAACACCTCTGCTTTACAATCACGTCGGAGTTTTCAGCAAAGTTGACGGCGAGAATCCCGATTATGACAAATACCCACTTTACAGAGATGCGAAAATTATTGAAGTGATTTTGGAACCTGGAGAAGCTATCTTTATTCCTGTCGGTTGGTGGCATCATGTAAAATCATTGGAGGTTAGTATTTCGGTTTCATTTACTAATTTTGTATTTCCCAATTATTATGAATGGAAATATCCTCATATTAATTGGTAATTGCTAATGTATGGTTTTCCGGGGCGGGCACGGGGGCACCGCCCCTACAGAAATTTGCGTTAATCGGCTTTCATCTGCGGTTCACAAAAAAGAAATTTATGAAAAATCTCGAAGAAATCAGCGAAATTGCCCGATCGATCGCCTGGAGTGCATCAGATATCCTACAATCCTATTATCGGCAGGATTCCAACACTCCTAACCTCGACATCCAAGAAAAAAAAGATGGCCCCGTCACCGCCGCCGATGTCGCAGTCAATTCTTACATTCTCGACGAATTGCAGTCGGCTTTAGGGAATGCAGAATTTGGGTATCTCAGCGAGGAAACTTACAAATCTTATTTGAAAACCAACGGTCAAGTTCCCTTACCTCAAAGTTGGGTTTGGATTATTGACCCTTTGGATGGAACGCGAGATTTTATTGACAGAACAGGTGAATTTGCAGTTCACATTGCTTTAGCCTTTGAGGGAAGACCGATATTGGCAGTGGTGGCTTGGCCGCAACAGCAAAAGATTTATTACGCAATCCGCGATGCGGGTGCTTTTATGGAAAATCGGGACGGGTCTGCGGTCAAATTGCAGGTTTCGGCGCGAAATATAGTGGCAGATTTATCTATAGTAACTAGCCGCACTCACCGGGGCGATCGCTTTAATCAATTGTTACAAAAACTGCCATGTCAAAATCAACTAGCTGTCGGTAGTATCGGCTGTAAAATTGCGACAATTGTGGAACAAAAAGCTGATGTTTATATTGCTCTTTCGGGAAAGTCGGCGCCTAAAGATTGGGATTTGGCGGCGCCGGAATTGATTTTGACAGAAGCGGGCGGCCGATTTACTCGTTTTGACGGTTCTACTTTGCAATATAACCGGGGAGATGTGAGTCAGTGGGGGGGATTGTTGGCGAGTAACGGTTGCTGTCACGCTGCTTTGTGCGGGCAAGCTGAGCAGATTTTAGCGGGGATAGATGGGGGTTTGCGGTAATCAAAAGTTTAGTAGGGTGTGTTAAAAGACCGTATTTTCTGCACAACTAATTGCTGACGCACCCTAAAGTATGTATCAAAATTGCTGAGTTTGAAATTTCTGTACAATTGCACTTACGTTTCACAAATATTTGTGGTAAATCAATCTCGCATTTTTTACAGTAATAATACTTAAGTATTTTCTAGCTCTTTACCAAAATTTTAATTAACCAACTATTTTTTAAGAAAAATTTACATATTTTATGTAAAAAAACTGTTAGGGTTACGACAAAAGAGGAACACTCACCGGGTTTTTACGGAGAAAGGGTGTGTCTGTATAAATAAAAATTGATAGATAGTTTCGGACGCCAGTCACGAAAGGGCGGAATTTTTGTATTTTTTTGAAGCCCCAGTCAGGTGGATTATGCCAAATTTAAATAATCAAGTTTCTGTAAGGTCGATCGCCTTTATCGACCCTCAAGTTGAAGATTATCAAAGTTTGATTGCCGCAGTAACGCCGGGTACGGAAGTAGTCGTTTTGGATGGGCATAAAGATGCGATCGACCAAATTACTGAAATTTTAGCTCTTCGTACCAATATTGACAGCATTCACATCATTTCTCACGGCAGTCCAGGCAGCTTGCAACTCGGCGAAGGTAGCTTGAGTTTAGATGATATAGAGTGCGATCGGAATTCTCTACAGCAGTGGTTTTCGCCACGAACCGACTCAATCCCCAACAATCGACCTCACATTCTTTTGTATGGGTGCAACGTAGCAGCAGGCGAGACAGGTAAAGCATTTATAAAACGCCTGAGTGAGTTAACCGGCGCGTCGGTTGCTGCTTCCGAAAACCTCACCGGAAGTGCAGCAAAAGGCGGCGACTGGTTCCTAGAAGTAACATCAGGGAAAATAGCAACATCTTTAGCATTTCGACCAGAAGCGATCGCAGCTTACAGTCACGTCCTCAATACCTTTAGTTCTGGTGGTAACTTTAATGCGGGAAGCAGTCCATCTTTTGTTGCTGCTGCCGATTTCAATACCGATGGCATCTTAGATTTAGCTGTTGCTAACATCAGCTCGAATAGCGTTTCTATTTTACTGGGAAACGGTCAAGGAGGATTTAACTCTGGAACTGATTTGACTTCGGTATGGGGTCCTACCGCGATCGCAGTTGGAAATTTTAACGGCGATAACTTTTCCGACTTAGCGATAACTTCCACACAAGGTGTCGAATTTAGCAGCATTTATATCTTTTTAGGAGCGGGTAATGGCAACTTTAACAGTCCGGGATTTTTGAGTGCGAGCGATTACCCTAGTGCGATCGCTGTCGGCAATTTTAATGCTGATGATTTACCCGACCTTGCCGTTACTCATGCTTATGCACCTGAAGGCCATGTTGCCATTTACCTGGGAACGGGACAAGGCAATTTTCCCACTCCTGTTACTGTGAATGTCGGGCCAAGTCCCAGTGCGATCGCTGCGGGAGATTTTAACGGCGACAATTTCTTCGATCTCGCCGTCGCCAATCAAAATTCTAATAATCTTACCATCTTATCGGCAAATGGTCAAGGTAGTTTTGGCAATCCGACTAATATTAATGTCGGTCAAAGTCCGAGTGCGATCGCACTCGGAGATTTTAACGGCGACAATTTTCTCGATATCGCGGTAGCCAACAGCGGTTCTAATAACGTTTCAATTTTATTGGGAACAGGAAATGGCAGTTTTGGCATTCCGACCAATATTAATGTTGGCTTAAACCCAAGTGCGATTAAAATTGGCGATTTTAATGGCGACAGCAGACTAGATTTAGCTGTTAGCAACAGCGGTGCTAATAACGTTTCAATTTTGGCGGGAAATGGAACTGGCGGTTTTAGCAGTGCGACCAACTTTAGCGTCGGAACAAATCCGAGTTCTCTGGCGATCGCAAATTTCAATGCGGACGACAGACTCGATATCGCAGTTGCTAACAGAGGTTCTAATAATGTTTCAGTTCTCTTGAATTCACCGAACACAATTAATTTCGGTGCGGCTACTTTCAGCGGAACTGAAGGGGATGCAGATACAGTGGTTAATATCCCCGTCACTATCAGCGGCGGCACTCCGTTTGGTGATGTAATTGTACCAATTGCGATCGACCCCAACACCAGCGCTACCCAAAATTCTGACTACACCCTATCGCCGACTTCCCTAACTTTCCCCGCAAGTGGAACAAGTACAGAACAAAATATTCCAGTCGCGATCAAACCTGACAATCTCCCTGAAAACGATGAAACGGCCATCCTCAACTTGGGCGCAATCACCGATGGCATTGCAGGTACAACCAAACAAACGACACTAACTATTGCAGCAAACGGTACTGTTTCTTATGCCATTGCCGCCGATACTGCAAGCATTGCCGAAGGTAATAGCGGCACAAAACCTCTGACTTTCACCGCCACTCGCAGCGGCAACACAGGCGGGGCAAGTAGCGTCAATTATGCGATCGCCGGAACTGCTACAAATAGCAGCGATTACAACAACATCGGCGGCACTTCAGGCGCAACTGCTGCTACTGGCACAATTAATTTTGCCGCCGATGAAACATCCAAAACCATTACTCTCGATGTATTAGGCGACACCCTAGTTGAACCCGATGAAACCATAGCCGTCACCCTGTCCAATCCCACCAGTCCGGGCGTAACACCAACCATTACCACTGCTAGTGCTACCACAACTATTACTAATGATGACAAAGCTGGCTTTACTATTAACCCAACAGCATTAACTACAAATGAAGTTGGTGGCACTGCTACCTTCACAGTCAAACTCAATTCTCAACCCACTGCTGACGTTACCATCGGTTTGAGGAGTGACAATGTTGCAGAAGGAACAGTTTCAACGGAGAGCTTAACTTTCACTACTGCTAACTACAATCAACCGCAAACAATAACGATAAGTGGTGTTGACGATTTAGTAGCTGATGGCCCTCTACCTTACAACATTGTCACGGCTGCTGCTGTGAGTACCGATGTTAATTACAATAACCTCGATCCTGAAGATGTCACCGTCACCAACAGTGACAATGAAACTCCGGGAATTACGGTGAATCCGACGGCGGGATTAACTACTGGTGAAGATGGCACTCCTGCTAACTTTACTGTGGTTCTGAATACTCAGCCAACTGCTGACGTTACCATCGGTTTGAGCAGTGACAATGTTGCAGAAGGAACTGTTTCCCCTGCTAGCATAACTTTCACTCCGGCTAACTGGAATACAGCGCTACCAATAACAGTAACCGGGGTTAATGATAGCATTGTTGACGGCGATATTGGCTACCAAATACTCACGGCTGCTGCTGTTAGTACAGATGGGAATTATAACAACCGAGATGTAGCGGATGTTAGCATTACCAATAAGGACAATGATACCGCTGGTATTTCTATTACTCCCACGGCAACAATTGCTACAGAAGGCGGGGCGAATGGCAGTTATGGCATCCAATTAACGTCGCAGCCGATCGCGCCTGTAACGATCTATCTCACAACAGGTAATCAGATTCAGGCGATCGCGCCTCTGACTTTCAATGCAGATAATTGGAATGTCGTTCAACCCGTTACGGTGAAAGCTGTTGACGATACAATTGTGGAAGGGGCGCACAGCGGCAATATTACTTATAATGTGAGTAGCACTGATGCTAAGTATAATGGGATTGGGGTTCCAGGGGTGACAGTGGCGATCGCAGATAACGACACTGCACCGACACCGCCGACACCGACACCAACGCCAGTTATAGTCGAGCCACCGACACCGCCGACACCGACACCAACGCCAGTTATAGTCGAGCCGCCGACACCGACACCGCCGACACCGACACCAACGCCTGTCATAGTCGAGCCGCCGACACCGACACCGCCGACACCAACGCCAGTCATAGTCGAGCCGCCGACACCGACACCAACACCAGTCATAGTTGAGCCGCCGACACCGCCGACACCGACACCAACGCCAGTCATAGTTGAGCCGCCGACACCGCCGATACCGCCGACACCGCCTGCTGGTATCATCAACACACAGAATAATTGGTGCGGTTTAGAAGCTGGATTGAACAAACTTGAAAACATCCTTGACGACCAGCTAAACACAATTAAACTACCGATCGTTGGTTCCCTCAAGAACATTGCCCCGAATTTTATTGACAGCTTCAAAAATAAGCTAGTCGATGCGGTTAAAAATGGGGTAAATCAAACTACCGATCAGTTAGAAACTACTCTGGGCAATGTACTTGGATCTGATTTCAACGTCAAAGTCTATCGCAATTCTACTCAAGATGAAAGCACTTTACTAATTACACTGGGTAAAGCATATCAAACCGATGCTAATTTAGCCCAAAATTTAGGGGTGCCGAGATTAGGTTTGACTACGGATGGGAAAGCTAAATCAACAGCAAATTTTGATTTGGCGATCGCTGTGGGCGTCCATAAAGATTTTGGTTGCTTCATAGATACCGACAAAACCAAGCTTACAGCTAATTTTGACGCCGGAATAGATGACAACTCTAAGGCACAAGCTAATTTAGGCGTTTTACAACTTGACCTGAATAATAATCTTCAAAATCCCACTAAAGCTGAGGCTAAATTAGCAGTCAATTTGAAGGATTTGGATAATTTGGGAGGTGCGAATGATGGCTCTCGCTTAACTCTCTCAGAACTTGGCGGTAACTATCAGTTATCAGACTTGTTTAATTCTACCTTAACTGCTAATGCTAATCTCGGTCTGCAAGCTAAAACTAGCATTAACAACAATCCTGCTTTTCCTTCCTTAAGTTTTGACCTAGGCGCTAATTGGCAGGCGATTAATTATACCAACGGTCAATTAACTGCACCGCAAAAGCCAACAGTTAATATCGATAACGTCTCTTTTAACTGGGGGCAAACATTACAAGGGTTGGAAAGAAGTTTGACTCAGCTTCAAGACAGTCTCAATCAAAATTTAATGGAAGTTAAACTTCCAATCTTAGGAAAATTGAAAGACGTAATTCCCGGCAATTCTAGTGCTTTAAATTTCCTTAATACCTTCAAAGAGACTGCAATAAATGAGTTGAAGTTAGTCAGCGAGCGTACTCTCAGTTCAACCCTCACTTCTCTTGTCCAAGATTCGCTAGATGGCAATTTCAATTCCGAAGCATTAGGTGCAAAATTAACTTCTCAATTTACCCAAAAATTTTCTGAACAAATTGCCAACAACCTGCAAGCAGAATTAACCAAATATTTCCCTCCCAACAAGTCTGTATTTGGTTTCTCTGTGCCTCGTTTAAAAGTCATTGGCAAAGGAACTCCAGACGACATTAATCTACAAATTTTCCTAGACCAAAACTATAAATTTCCAGATGTTAACCTTTCTGGAGACTTAGGAATTCCAGCACTAGGTTTGGATGTAAATGGCAAAGCACAATCCAAACTTGAGGGTAACTTATCATTAGGATTTGGCATCAATCAAGATTTTGGTTTCTATGTTGACACCACTCAAACCAAACTGGACGCAAATGTAGAAGCTGGTCTAGATAATAATTTCAATGCCAAAGGTAAATTAGGCTTTTTCCAAATTGACCTTGCCAACGATAAGGACAGTCCTACCAAAGCTGAAGCAAAATTTGCCGTCAAATTAAAAGATTTAGATAATTTGGGAGGTGCAAATGACGGCGATCGCCTAACTTTCCCAGAACTTACTAGCAACTATCAGTTGTCAGACTTATTGAACCCTACCTTAAATAGTAGTGCTAATCTCGGTCTGCAAGCCAAAACTAGCATTAACGGCAATCCGGCTATCCCATCCTTTGACTTCGACATCGGAGTTAATTGGCCGATCGTCAACTACGCTAACGGTGAATTAACCGGGCCGCAAACTCCAACGGTAAACTTCGATAATGTCAAACTTAACTTGGGAACATTTGTCAGTAACTTTGCTAAACCAATTGTCGGCAAAATCTCAGAAATTGTCAAGCCCTTCAAACCAGTTGTTGACTTCTTGAATGCTGATACTAAATTAGTGTCTAAAATTGGTCTTGGCAAGTTTTTTGACCAAAATAAAGATGGCAAAGTTACTCTTGTAGACATAGCAGGAACATTGTTAGGCAAAAAAATTGATACTCGCTTCTTAGATGGCCTTAAAAACATTGACAATCTCAGTCAGTTAGCCAACCAAATTTCAACCAATAATAGTGGATTATTCCTTGACTTAGGTTCTTATAGACTAGGAAAGTTTGATGCTACAAATCCCAATTCTACCACTAAAAATGCTGTGCTTGTCTCTAAGAGTCGTCCTGCCAACGCCAACCAACAAATAAACTCAAAAACAGGAGGCAAAGTCAAGAAGTTTTTGAATGATTTTACAGGAATTGAAGGTCTAGACATACCCCTATTAACTAAGCCAATTAATGCAGTTAATTTGCTATTAGGGAAACCGGATGTCAACCTTTTTACCTATGATATGCCCAAACTAGGGTTTGACTTCAACATCGACAAAACCTTTCCCATCTGGGGACCAATCAGCGGACTTTTAGAAGGAAAATTTAGTGCATCTGCTGATCTAGGATTTGGATACGATACCTACGGACTTCAACAGTGGAAAAATGCTGGGTTCGATTCGCGATCGGCTATTAAAGTTTTGGATGGATTTTATGTGAGCGATCGCGAAACTGCTAACGGCATAGGACAAGATGTTGACGAACTCAAACTTAAAGCTAGTATTGCTGCTGGATTTGGACTAGATGTGGTAGTTGCTTCTGGTTATTTAAAAGGAGGAATTGAGGGAAATGTAGGTATTGATTTGGTAGACAAAGGAGAAAATAACGGCACAAGCGATGGGAAAATTAGAGCCTCTGAAATCTCTGAACGCATCAGCAAACCTTCGCAACTCTTTGATATAAACGGTCAAATTAATGCTTCTTTAGGTGCTAAAGTTAAAGTAGGAGTTTGGAGATTTAAAAAAACAGTCTACGATGAAAATTTTGCTACTTTTAAACTAGCTGATTTCAGTCTGGGATCTAGTTCTAGCAAAAATGGCAGCGGTATTAACGGTTACATGGCAGGGGCCACAGTCTTCTTCGATGCCAACTTTAATGAAGTCAAAGATGACAACGAAGCGTTCTCAATTACTAACACAGATGGCAGCTTTGACTTAGATGTCTCTCTTGACAAGTTCGACAAAAATAATAGTGGCGACCTCGAACCAGAAGAAGGCAAAATTGTACTGATAGACGGCATCAATACCTCTACTGATTTGCCGCAGCAAACGCCCCTATTTGCCACACCCGATGCTACAGTAGTTACTCCCTTGACTACCCTATTGACCGAGTTGATCGAGCAAGGTACTGACTTAAATCAGGCGCAAATTCAGGTAAAATCTGCACTGGGAGTGTCGTCAGAAATTGACTTGACTAGCTATGACCCGTTACAGGAAATTACTCAAAACGATCCCAATGGATTAAGTGTTTATGCAACACACGCTCAGGTACAAAATACCATTGTTTTAGTCACAGGTTTAATTAGCGGTGCTTCAACTACCGCGAAAAATGAGATTGCCTCTAGCGTAATTTCCGCCGTTGCCAATCAAATTAAATCTGGCACTCTCGATTTAAGCAATTCCACACAATTGCAAGCGATTATTCAGTCGGCGGCGAGTCAACTGCAAGTACCGCAACTATCTAGTATTGCTTCGGATGCTGCCCAAATTATTGCCGAGGGAAATCAGCGAATAAAGGCGATCGCCTCCAGCAACTCCTCGCCATCAGATGCCGCGACAGAAATCGCCCGCATACAAAAAGTCGCACAAGGAGAAGTAGCCCAAGATTTACTGCAAGTCGCAGCCGGAAATAAGACGATTCAGTCGGCGATTTCCGAAAATACTGGTGCATCTCTAAATACCCAAATTCAGTCGGCGACAGCTAACAACCCAACAGTCCGTAATACTTTAGATACTGATGACTCTAGCCCACCATCTACAGCCGATGAACCCTTCCCAGAAAGCGGTATTGAATTCGTTAAAGATGGGGGAAATACTACCGAAAGCACAGATGGCAATGATACCATTACTGGCAGTGCTAGCGATGATATATTGCGCGGTAAAAAAGGAAATGACTTGCTCTTTAGTCTTGATGGGAATGACTGGATTAATGGCAATCAAGGCAACGATTTGACCGAGGGCGGTACGGGTGACGATACCCTCTACGGCGGAAAGGGTTTTGATATCTTGACAGGAGGCGCCGGCAGTGACTTTATTTCTGGCAATCGAGGTGAAGATATTCTAATTGGTGAAAAAGCCGACGATACCCTCTACGGCGGTCAAGGCAATGATATTCTGCTAGGAGGTGAGGGTAACGATTTCCTCAGTGGCGATTTGGGCGATGATACCTTAGTAGGGGACGTAGGCAGCGATCGCTTCTTATTATCTACCAATTCTGGTATTGATACAATCGATGACTTTGAAGTCGGTAAGGACTTATTAGTATTGGGTAATGGGTTGAGTTTCTCGCAATTGGCAATTGTCCAAGATAGCGGTGCAACTTTAATCAAGTTTGCACAAACAGGGGAGATTTTAGCTTCTCTGGGTGGTGTTTCTGCTAGCAGTATCAGTGCCGTTAATTTCGGATTGATTTAAGAAAGATGTGGGTTAAAGCACTGATGCTATCAGAGTTTGAAGTAAGTCTGCGCGTGCGAAGCTATCCCGTAGGGAATCGCTCTTAAATATTCTAACGAATAACTTGTAGGGACGGGTTTTACGAGAAATAATTGCCTAAAACCCATAATCTCGTAAACCCACCCCCACCCTTGCCCGAAAGTCCGCCAGGGGTTGAAACGACGAACGACCCAACCCGATCGCACATATGTATCAAAAATCCTGCTCTTAATATTTCAGTCTCATTACACTTGCGATTGAATTCTTTTTGTGTTATAAAAGCCACCTCGCGATCGCTCACCCGTAATATTACTTAATAGAATTCCTCAACTTTATCAAAACTTTAATTAAATAGGGATTTATAAAGAAAAATTTATAGAGATTTTCTCAAAAAACAGTTATGGTTACTACTACCTTGAGAAAGAGTTTCGGAGGCCAGTCGCGAAACAGGGAAATCATGGTGTTTTTTTAGCTATTAGTAGGTGCAGTATGCCAAATTTAAATAATCAAGTTTCACCAAGTGTGATCGCCTTTATCGATCCGAAAGTAGAAAACTATCAAAGTTTGATCGCTGGGGTAAAACCGGGTACGGAAGTAGTGGTTTTGGATGGGAACCGGGATGCGATCGACCAAATTACTCAAATTTTAGCTCTTCGTACCAATATTGACAGCATTCACATCGTTTCTCACGGTGCTCCCGGCAGCTTGCAACTCGGCGACGTTCGCTTTAGTTTAGATGATATAGAGTGCGATCGGAATTCTCTACAGCAGTGGTTTTCGCCACAAACCGACTCACTCAGCAAAAATCGACCTAATATCCTCCTCTACGGGTGCTGTGTAGCAGCAGGCGAGACAGGAAAAGCATTTGTCAAACGCTTGAGTGAGTTAACCGGGGCGTCGGTTGCGGCTTCCCAAAACCTCACGGGAAGCGTAGCCAAAGGCGGCGACTGGGAATTAGAAGTGAGAACCGGGAAAATAGAAACGCCGCTGGTATTTGGACCCGAAGTGTTAGCAGGTTACGAGTATGTTTTGAATAGTTTTGGTGCGGCCACAAATATTGGTACAGGGGCAAATCCTGTCTTCGTCGGTGTCGGTGATTTTAACGGCGACCTAAAAGAGGACTTAGCTGTGGCGGACAGTGGCGCTGCCGACAATTACAGCGCTGCTGACACATCAATTCTGTTAGGAGATCGCACGGGTAGCTTTGGCACTGTTACTCGATTCCCACTACCATCTGGGGCACATACTCTCGCTGTCGCTAAATTTAATAATACAGATATCTATGACGACTTGGTTGTAGATAATGGCGCTGGTTCTCTATCAATGTTTTTTGGGAGTAACAGTGGCTTGGGTTCTCCCGTCAATGTATCTTTCGGATCGGGGATTTCCCCTAAATACATTGCTGCGGCAGATTTTAATGGTGACGGCCGGGCAGACTTAGCTTTAGCTAGTTATCGCGCCACGGGTTCCCCCAATACTAATGGTGTCGTCTCAATTCTATTGCAGAATATTGATGGCACTTTTGCACCTCCTCAAAACTTTTTGGTAGTAAAATATCCTGAATCTATTGCCGTTGCTGACTTTAATATCGACGGCAAACAAGACTTGGCTGTGACGAGCAGTATGCCAAATAGTTCTAACAGCGTTTCAATTTTACTGAACGATGGTAGTGGGAGTTTTGGCGCTGCCAATAATATTACAGTGGGGTCGCGGCCATATTCTCTGGCTGTGGGGAAGTTTAACAATAATGACGACTTCCCCGACTTGGCTGTGACGAACTTTGAGTCTAACAGCATCTCAATTCTCCTCGGAAATGGTGGTGGGGGCTTTACTACTACGGAAATTCCAGTGGGATCGAGTCCCAGTTTTGTCACCGTTGCGGATCTCAACGTTGACTCCAAGCAAGACTTGGCTGTCGTGAAAAATGGCAAGGTTTCAATTCTGTTGGGGAATGGCGACGGCACATTTACCCAGACTGCTGATTTAGATGCGGGATCGACTCCTACTGCTGTTGCTGTGAAGCATTTGAAGGAGGACGGTTCACCTGAGTTAGACGGGAAGGGTTTGCCTGATTTAGACGGGAACGGTTTGCCTGATTTAGCGGTGACAAACTTTTCTTCAAACAACGTTTCTGTTTTCCTAAACAAACCAAATACAGTCAATTTCGGGGCTGCAACTTACAGCGCTACTGAAGGATCTGCGGATACAGTAATTCCCGTTACTCTCAGCGGTGGCACTCCTTTAAACAATGTAGTTGTACCAATTGTCATCGACCCCAGCAGCACAGCCACCGAAAATTCAGACTACACCTTTTCGCCTACTACTATTACTTTCCCCGCCGGTACTGCTACTCTCACCCAGAATGTTGCAGTCACGATCAAACCCGACAATCTCCCGGAAAACGCCGAAACCGCAATCCTCAACTTTGGCACAATCACCGGAGGCATTGCCGGTACAACCAAACAAACAACATTAAATATTGCAGCCAACGGTACTGTTTCTTATGCCATCGCCGCTGGTACTGCCAGCCTTCCTGAAGGCAATAGCGGCACAAAACCTCTGACTTTCACCGCCACTCGCAGCGGCAACACAGGCGGGGCAAGTAGCGTCAATTATACGATCGCCGGCACAGCTACAAACGTCAGCGATTACAACAACATCGGTGGCACTTCAGGGGCAACTACCCCTACCGGCACAATTAATTTTGCCGCTGATGAAACATCTAAAACCATTACTCTGGATGTATTAGGCGACACCCTAGCTGAACCCGACGAAACCATAGCCGTCACCCTTTCAAGTCCCACAAGCCCAGGCGTAACACCGACAATTACCATTGCTACCGCTACCACAACTATTACTAATGATGACAAAGCTGGCTTTACTATTAACCCAACAGCATTAACTACAAGTGAAGTAGTCGGTGGCACTGCTACCTTCACTGTCAAACTCAACTCTCAACCCACTGCTGATGTTAAGCTCGGTTTGAGCAGTTCTAATCCAACCGAAGGAACAGTTTCAACTAATAGCTTAACTTTCACTCCTGCTAACTACAATCAACCGCAAACAATAACAGTGAGTGGTGTTGACGATTTAGTAGCTGATGGCCCTCAACCTTACAAAATTGTCACGGCTGCTGCTGTGAGCACCGATGTTAATTACAATAACGTCGATCCTGAAGATGTCACCGTCACCAACAGTGACAATGAAACTCCGGGAATTACAGTGAATCCGACGGCGGGATTAACTACTGGCGAAGATGGCACTCCTGCTAAGTTTACTGTGGTTCTAAATACTCAACCAACTGCTGATGTGACTATCGGTTTGACCAGTGACAATGTTGCGGAGGGAACTGTTTCCCCTGCTAGCATAACTTTCACTCCGGCTAACTGGAATACAGCGCAGCCGGTGACAGTAAAAGGGGTTAACGATAGCATTGTTGACGGCAATATTGACTACAAAATTATCACAGCGCTTGCTGTTAGCACCGATCCGAATTATAAGCTAGAGGCAGCGGATGTTAGCATTACCAATAAAGACGATGATACGGCTGGTATTTCTATTAGTCCCACGCAAACAACTGCTACAGAAGGCGCGACGGGCAGTTATGCGATCAAGTTAACGTCTGAGCCGAAGCTCCCTGTTACCATTAACTTTACTGGAATTGAAATAGATGCGATCGCGCCTGTTATCTTGGACAGCACTAACTGGGATAAAGGGGTAACAATCACTTTCACTGCTACCGACGACAGCAAAGCCGAAGGTCCGCACAGCGGTAAGATAGCTCACCGTGTTAGCAGTTCAGACCCTAAGTATAGCGGCACGGCAATTGCAATTCAGGATGTAAATGTAACTATTACCGACAACGACACAGCAGGTGTGATCATTACACCTACGAGCACAACTGCTACAGAAGGCGGTGCGACGGGCAGTTATACAGTCAAGCTCAACAGCCAACCGAATGCACCTGTTAAGCTCATCTTAGATACAGGCAGTCAAATCAAGGCGATTTCTACGATTAATTTCGATAGCAGTGACTGGAATGTTCCCCACGAAGTCACAGTCACTGCTATCGACGATAGCAAAGCCGAAGGCACGCACACGGGTAAGATTTCTCACCGTGTTGACAGTGCGGACACTAAGTATAGCAGCACAGCAGTTCAGGATGTAAATGTAGCGATTACCGACAACGACACAGCAGATGTGATCATTACACCTACGAGTACAACTGCTACAGAAGGCGGTGCGACGGGCAGTTATACAGTCAAGCTCAACAGCGAACCCAATGAACCTGTTAACCTCATCTTCAATACAGGCAGTCAAATCAAGGCGATTTCTACGATTAATTTCGACAGCAGTACCTGGAATGCTCCCCGAACAGTCACAGTCACCGCTACGGACGATCGCATAGCCGAAGGTACTCACAGCGGCAAGATAGGTCACGCTGTTATGAGTTTAGACCCTAATTATAGTGGCACGGCAATTCAGGATGTAAATGTAGCGATTACCGACAACGACACAGCAAGTGTGATCATTACACCTACGAGTACAACTGCTACAGAAGACGGCGCGACGGGCAGTTATACAGTCAAGCTCAACAGCCAACCGAATGCAGACGTTAAGCTCAACTTCGATACAGGCAGTCAAATTAATCCGATTTCTGAGATTAATTTCAACAGCAGTACCTGGGATAGGGGGACAAAAATCACTGTCACCGCTACCGACGATAGCATAGCCGAAGGTACTCACAGCGGCAAGATAGGTCACACTGTTATCAGTTCAGACCCTAACTATAGCGGGACGGCAGTTCAGGATGTAAATGTAGGCATTACCGACAACGACACAGCAGGTGTGAGTATTTCACCTACGAGTACCACTGCTACAGAAGGCGGTGCGACGGGCAGTTATACAGTCAAGCTCAACACTCAACCGAAAGCAGATGTTAAGCTCAGCTTCCAGACAGGCAGTCAAATTAATCCGATTTCTGAGATTACTTTCAACAGCACTAACTGGGAGAAAGGGGAAACAGTCACTGTCACCGCTACCGACGATCTCAAAACCGAAGGCGCACACACTGGCACGATCGCTCACACTCTTACCAGCACAGACCCTAACTATAACGGTCAGACGGTTCAGGATGTAAATGTAGCGATTACCGACAACGAAAAAGCAGGTGTTACCATTGCACCTACGAGTACAAGTGCTATAGAAGGCGGTGCAACGGGCAGTTATACAGTCCAGCTCAACAGCCAACCGAGCGCACCTGTTAGCCTCAGCTTCAATACAGGCAGTCAAATTAATCCAGTTTCTGCGATTAATTTCAACAGCACTAACTGGAATATCCCGCAAACAGTCACTGTCACCGCTACCGACGATAGCAAAGCCGAAGGCGCACACACTGGCACGATCGCTCACATCCTTACCAGTACAGACCCTAACTATAGCGGGACGGCTGTTCAGGATGTAAAAGTACAGATTGCCGATAACGACGCAGCATATGTGCTCATTACACCTACGAGTACAACTGCTACAGAAGGTGGCGCGAATGGCAATTATGACATCAAATTAACGTCGCAGCCGATCGCCCCGGTAACTATCAAATTCACAACAGATCAGCAGATAGCGGCGATCGCTCCTCTCACTTTCACTCCAGATAATTGGAATGTCCCTCAAAACGTTACAGTGAAGGCGGTTGACGATACGATTGTGGAAGGCGCGCACAGCGCTAATATTGTTCACTATGTATCGAGTTCTGATACCAGATATAACACAGCTCTAATGGCGACGGTAGCGATCGCCGATAACGACACCGGACCGCTACTTGGTATTCCCACGGTAAAATTTTCCCAAGCTACTTACCAAGTCAATGAAAGTCCCACAGGAGTTCAGAAACAAATTACTCTCACTCGCACTGGGACTGCGGAGGCTCTAAACAAAATTTCCAAGGTGGACATACAACCTGTTACTGGTGGTTCAGCGACTGAGGGAACAGATTGGAAGTTTGCCTCCAGTGACTCTGGTCAAGTCACCGTCACCTTTAACCCAGGCCAAGCTACTCAAACTTTCACAATTAACATTTTGCCGGATACTCAAGGTGAGGGAACAGAAGAAATCGCGTTTCGGATCGCTAGTGCGGATAATGCCAATATTGGCACTCAAAGCTCTACCACCTTGCAAATTTTTGATGCTGACAGACTTTTCACCGACACGAAGGCTCCGATATCTGCTCAGCCCACAGCCATCTGGGGAGACTACAACAATGATGGCAAACTAGATATCCTCGGAAACAGCCAAATCTACGACAACACCGGAACCTACGACAACAACGGCCAAAAGTTGAGCGAATATGGCTTTAGGGAATTTTATGGAAGAGGCTTGCCAGGTCAGAATTCAGTCTGGGCAGATTACAACAATGACGGGCGACTGGATACCTCGCTGACCAATACCAAGAGCGACAACACTTCCAGCTACAAAATCTACGCCAGTGATCCGGGCTTTAACTTTGGCGATAACCCAGAAAATATAGTGCTACGTGACCTTCTCCCCTCTCGAATTTTTAGCTCGAGTTGGGCAGATTACAACAATGACGGGCGTCCCGATTTGTTGCTAAATACGACAGGTAATTACCCCGATTACCCACTCGCCACCACGCTCTACCGCAACACAGCTCCAAACAACAATATGTATCAAGACCGCTTTCAAGACAGCAAAGCACGTCTCGATACTGGCGAACCACTATTTTCTACTAGCGAAATAGCTGGTGCTACCAGTTCTGGGGTTTGGGCAGATTTTGACAATGATGGCAAACTCGATGTTCTGATCCGGGTAAGGGAGTCACAACAGACTCAATCAGGGTGGCCAAGGCAAAAAGCCAAACTCTACCGCAACTTGGGCGATGGCGTTTTTAAAGACACAAACGTATCATTGCCTGGTTTAGGTTCAGAATTCCCTCGCTTTGGCGCCAGAGTTGATGATATGGCCTGGGGAGACTACGACAACGACGGCAAACTTGATATTTTGCTCACGGGGGCGATCGACGGCGCGAATGGTTCAGGCCAGCTTTTCACCAAAGTCTACCGCAACACAACCAGTACCAATGGGTCAGCCAGCTTTGAAGACATAGGTGCACAGATACCTGGTTTGAGTCAAGCTAAAGCTGCTTGGGGAGACTACGACAATGACGGCAAATTGGATATCCTGCTCACTGGTTGGAAGCAACAAGATTTCCAAAGTCCAGGAACAAGCGTCACCAAAGTCTATCGCAACACGGGCAATGGCTTTACCGACAGCGGGGCACAAATCGACAGTGGCGCAAAGCCTGGTGCTACTAACCCATCATCCACAACTGCTTGGGGTGACTTTGACAAGGATGGCAAATTGGATATCCTGCTTGCAGGTAGTTCAAGTAACAGTGACTCCTTTACCAAAGTCTTCCGCAACAACACCCCTAATGCAAACACTCCTCCCACTGCACCCCCAGGGCTGAAGGCTGAGTCGGCTGGTCGAAATGTCACTTTTAAATGGAACAAAGCAACTGACCTTCAAACTCCTGCTGATGGTTTAAGCTACAACCTGCAAGTTAAGACTTCCGACGGTAAGTATATTCTTTCCCCGATGTCTCTGTGGGACGGCACTCGACAAATTGTTGGGTTGGGGAATGTTAGTCAAAACACCCAGTGGCAACTTAAAAACTTACCTCGCGGGGAATATAACTGGGGGGTGCAAGCAATTGATAATGCTTGGGCAGGTTCCCCCTTTGCCTTCGGAGGGAGTTTTACGGTTGAGAACAGCCCGCCAGAAGAGCAAATTCACCTGGGTTCCAAGCCCACTGAGTTTAACCAACCTATCAAAAATGTATACACTGATCCTGATGGCGACCAGATTAATTACCAGTTAACTCTACCTGATGGCAGTTCTTTATACAGTGGCTCAAACACTAGCTGGCTTGGGCTTCAATTCAACTCCTCGGAAAACACCATCACATTTACCGGAACTCCCCCAAGCGGTTCGCAACCCTTCAAGGTGAAATTAACAGCTACAGACAATTACGGTGGCCGTAGCGAACAGACTTTCACAGTAACAACGAAAAATGGGCGCTGGGTGATTGATGGTTATATCTCCGGTGCAACTGTGTTCTTAGATGCCAACAAAAACGCCGTCCTCGATACCAACGAACCATCAACCACAACCGATACAGGCGGTAAATTCAATCTCAATATCCCCTTCGAGACATTCGACACCAACAAAAACGGAGAAATCGACCCATCAGAAGGTAATCTAGTAGCCATAGGAGGCATTGACACCGCCACCGGCTTACCCCTAGAAACACCAGTCACCGCACCACCAGATTCTAGTGTAGTCACCCTCCTAACCACCTTAATCGCCGACTTAATAGACAAAGGAATTGAACCAGAATCAGCCCAATCTTTAGTTAAAGCCGCCCTTTCTCTCCCCGCTGATGTTGACCTGACTAGCTTAGACCCTA